>NZ_JAWJTF010000082.1:0-44644 GCF_048836525.1 Nostoc sp. CALU 546 | reverse complement strand
TAAGTAAGTCGGCGAGAAAAAACCAAACTATGTAACGAAAAGTAAAATCTCTGTATTTGGCTTGTAGTTGTGCTTTAGCGCTGTTCGCACAGCATGGCGTTAGCCAAGCGCAACTACAAACGAGTGATGATTATTTGCGCCGACTTACTTAAGCATACTCAAAGTTTTTTGTAGGTGACTTATGAATCAGAATGACAAACCGCAGGAAAGCCTAGAGAATTTGAATGCACGCATCAAATCACTGCCTGAAGACGAACGTGAGGCTGTTTTCTCTGACTTAAAAGCTAATCAACAGTGGACACAGCAGGAAGGTCAGGGCAATGTTGCCATTAACCAAGCAAGGGATATTGTTATTCATCAAAGTGCTGATCGGGAAAGCATTGTTTTAATAGTACGGGAAGTCCTGCAACAGCAATCCCAGAAGTTACCATCTATAAGTTCAAAGGTGACAAAGGAAGGAGTCTGCCGATTTTTGGAGGATGTTGAAAAAAAATCTAACCAGTTCAAGCAACCGATTGTCTCAAAAGACCAGTACATTCCGATTCAAGTAACATTGGAATGCCAAGGACACCATCAGGTTAAAAGCCATGGAAAAACACAATCAGAGAAAGAACTCAAGCAAATCTATGCAGTTAAGGGTGGACGAGAAGAACTTAGACGGCAGCAAGTCGATTGGGAGGAGTTCAAACAGCAGCATAAGCAGCATAAAATTATCATGGTATTGGCTGACCCAGGTATGGGTAAATCTACTCTGTTGAACATGGAAGCAATAACAACTGCTCGACACGAACGAGAGCAGTTGATCGATAACCGCAAGTCACCGGAAGATATTATTCTACCGTTGCCTCTGAGATTATCAGAGTTGGCGAAATCCTCGGAGGAGTTAATTGATGCAATTCCGAAGCTGATTCATAGAAATTATTGCAAACCTGAACAAGATATACAGGGATTCTTGCGGGAAAAATTGAAGAAAGGGCAGTGTCTCCTGTTGTTAGACGCACTAGATGAAGTACCTCGAATTGATAACAAAAGGTTCGAGCTAAAAGAAAAATTGAACCGATTTGTCAGGCACTATCCTGACTCACTCATTATTTGTACTTCTCGAATCGTTGGTTATGAAGAGGGGTTTATTACTGAGGCAAAGGAGGTAGAAATTGTTCGGTTTAATGAGAAGCAGATTAACCGTTACATTAACATTTGGTTTAACAATGCAGAAGAACATTCGAGTGATCAATCGGTGTCTGCACCACAACTGATTCGAGGGTTACGAAGTAAAGCTCAAATCAGGGGATTAGCACAGAATCCGTTGCTGTTGTCTTTGATTTGCAGGCTTTATCAGAATAAGGGATTGATGCTTGCCCAACGTTGCCAAGTGTATGAGAAGGCTGTGGAGTACATACTGGAAAAACAAAATCGCAGATATTCACAACAGAAATTCAGCAAAGAAGCAAAGATGCAACTTCTCGAAGAGCTTGCTTACCACTTTACTTGTGCCGAGCAGGATACGTTTGAGGCGGATGACCTCAATCAATGGATTGAGGAGTACTTACATGGGGATCAAGTTCATTCAGAGTTTAAAGGAGCTACTACACACGAGTTAATCACAGTACTCTCAGAAGAAGATGGCATTTTGCGGAAGTTATACGAGGATGGCAACCAGTACTTGTTTCTGCATTACACATTTCAGGAGTATTTGACAGCAAAATATCTGGTACGCCAAGCCAAGGATAGAGCCAAGGATGGAATTGAGCTAGCTAAGGCACATTTTTGGGAATATGACTGGCATGAAACTTTGAGTTTAATGGCAGGATTGATGAAAGATCCGCTTCCTCTGCTTGAGAAGATCACAAAAGAGAAAGATGATATTTTCAGAACACATTTGCTATTAGCAGGCCGCTGTATTGCTGAATGTAGAGAAAGCTTCCTCAAAACGGGTTTAGTCACAAAAACTATCGAACAAATTTATGAGTTTTGGGAAGTTTATCCAGAAGCAGATTTTATTCAATCCATTATTGAGGCGATCGCTCAGGTATGTTCAAAGACGGCTGAAAAGCTGAGACAAGCTATAAATCATGAGGATTGGTATGTTCAATTAAGTGCGGCTAAAGCTGTAGCAGCAATTGGCGATGCTCAATCTGTGAGATCCTTAATTAACCATCAAAATCCTTTCGCCCAAAAAATTGCCATAGATTTTTTAGTAGAGATTGATAGTGCTGATGCTGATATCGTCGAAACTTTAATTGAAATAGCTCGGAACGAAAAAAACACATTTTTTGTTCAAAATAGGGCTTTATTAGCTTTGCAGAAGATTCACAGTGCTGATGCTATAGAAGCCTTACGTGCGATCACTAACGATCATAAAGACGTTTATGTTCAAGTGGTTGCAGCAGAAGCTCTAGGAGAAGTAGAGCTTTTCAAAAAATTCCTTAATAAAGAGGACAATGAAGTTCGATGGGCAGCAGTAAATTCTTTAGAAAATATTGGTAACGATGATGCGAACAAAGCTATAGCTTCGCTCATCGATAAGGATACAATTTTCTCCCACCCTTTCCTTTCTAAGGATGTTGTAAATGCTTGGGAAAAGATTGGTGGTATTGATGCGGTGAAAACCTTAGATAAAGTTATTGAGAATAAAGGTGATGTTTATGGGTTTGGTGCAAAACGAGCAGCAGAAGTTTTAGCAAATATTGGCACTGATGACGCCGTGGACACCTTGCGTAAATCTATCGAATTCTTATCTGCAAATATCGAGCAGTTAGAAGATGATTTGTCGATCCAGTTTAGATTTCCATTGGTAAGAGATGCTTTAATAGATGCTTTGAGGAATATTGGTACGGAAACAGCACAGAAAGTCTTAAATACAATCATCAATGATGAGAGTATTGACTTTAGTATTCAATGGAATGCTTATTTAGCTCTAGGCAAGCTTGGTGTTGCTGATGCTTTGCAAACTATAGCCTTAATGGCTTGGCAAGATGAAAATAGTAATCTTAGCAAGGAGGCAGTAGAAGCTTTAGCAGAGATTGGCAATTTTGATTTAGAAATTCCTAACGATTCAGGCAATGATACTAATACATTGAGTACACTCGGAATCTTATTTGCAGTATTCTACCGTTCTGAAGACGATAATATTAAATTGAGTGCGCTTATAGCTTTAGGAAAACTAGGTGTCTCGTGTATTACAAAGGAAAATTTAGTACCATTGCTTGGAGAGGAAGCCGAGAAGCTAGATGACCTCGATATCACAGAATTTTTAGCTGCTGTTCTTGACTCAGAAGATAGTAATAGTAGCCTTCGACTAAGTGCTGTGGAGGCTTTAGGAAAAATTGGCCATTCTGATGCAGCAAGAGCTTCATTTGTAATCAAAGCCTTGGCTAAAGCTCTTAACGATCAAGAAGAAAAAATTCGAGAAAGTGCGCTAGAAGCTTTAAAACAAATTGGCAATGCCAATGCTGTGAGAGTATTGCTGAAAGCCCTTTACGATCCGGAAAGGAGCATTCAAAAGAGTGCGCTAAAAGCTCTAGAGGAGATTTGTAGTCCTGATGCAGTGGATGCTCTAGTTACAGTGCTAAAAGATGAAGACATTTCAATTCAAGAAAGTGCTGTAGAAGTTTTAGAGAAGATAAGCAATGACAATAAGGTAGCATCGGACATTCTTATATTCAAGCTTATTCAACTCCCTAAATCTGTAATTTATACTCCTGCTGTTTACTTATTTGCTAGAACTTTAGCAGTTTCCTGGTATTCACAGTTGATTAAAAATATGAGATCACATGAAAAAAAGTGTATCACCTCAGTGCGGTCTCCTGTAGAACAGATCATCTCCTGGTTGCCTAATCTTTTTAATAATTTAGTGTTAGCTGAAGACGACATTGTATCAATGGGAAGTATTGTAAAATCGCAGCGAGAAATGGAGCGGCAAAAACAAGCTAGAGAATGGCAGCAATGGAAAAAAGAGTTGCAACAGCCGGAGGAGATGTCGGATATCGATTCTTTCGAGCAAGCCTCTAGATTGTTTTATAAATCTTACCTGGTGGTGTTTATTCGCTACTACGAACCCTATCTAAACTGTAATCAGGTTTCAGAGGAATTGGATGAAAATAAACTACAAGAACTAAAGCCGAAGCTAAAACAGCAGCAAGCAGAAAAACTGGTAGAGATTGACCAAATCAAGCCAAGCATTGGTGAACTTCCACCAATAGGCTCTGACTCTAGCAATAATCAGCTGTTTCAGCAAGACCCTCAACCTGAGAACGATCAATCAATTAATTCACCTACTCAGGCGGACAGTCCTTCCCAGATTTCGCATCCTATATCTGGCAGTCCAGTTTCCTCAAATCTATCTGTTTCTCAAGAAACTGAAGCTGAAGAAAGACCACAGACAACCATTCAGAAACAAAAAAGTTCAATGCAATCATCGATTCTCAATCATCTTTTATTTGGGAATGTAACAAGTGATGAATCAACAGCAATCCGAACAGAAATTTCTCAAATTAAACGAATCCTTAAATCGCCAAATCCTTTTAAGGGTAGTATTTTTGAATCTGCCTTTGCCCAAGAGCAATCTGAAGCAAACCGAACTGAAGAGTAGGCACAGAGATGAATGGCACTAAGAAAAGCTGTAAACTATGCAAGATAAGCATTGAGCCTTTAATGCAATTGAGTATTGAGTGGACAGATCAGGCCGCGTTGCAAGCAGATTTTGATAAAGAAATAGTTTTTACAATCAAAAAATGAAGTAATTTTTCCCCACCTCCCCACTCCCCATTCCTATTGTTTTAATTGAAAAGCAAGGTCAAGATCATCTAAAGAATTAACATCTAACCAGTTACCGCGAATATAAAGCACCTTGATTGGTTTTCCTTGTTCGATTAAATAATTGCATAATTCTGGCAAACCCAAACTGTTAAAATCCGGTCGTTTTTGCAACTCATTGAGTGCTTCACTCAGCCATTCTCTACCTTGACTCCGCAGGCGTAGCATCCCAATCCACCGTCCGCTAGACTTTCCTAATTGCGTTTGTGTTGTTTTAGAAACACCCAACAAGTTGACATCTTGTCCAAACAAAGAAAGATCGTCTGGAATTGAGCAATAGGCGTAGTCAGGTGAACCGCTAACAGACTTGTTGTTTGTCACAGAATCAACCACAGCCACAATTTCTCCCGGACATTCTAATAAGTCTCGCAAGATGTAGCTTCTAAATAGTAAATCGCCGTAAAGCACCAGCATTTCTTCGCCAAAGCTGGTTTGAGCGCAAGCTAAGGATGCTAATTCTCCGGTTGTTTCATAATCTGGGTTGCGGATGACTTTAGTCCCCGGAACGTTAATAGTTTCTGCTTTATAACCTGCGACAACTGTAATATCGTTGATGGCAAGTTTCTTGAATTTATCCACCAACAACCTGAGTAGAGGTTTACCGCCAAGGGGTAACATCACTTTTGGTTTATCTTGCGTCAATCCTGCTAATTCTTTTCCTCTGCTAGCAGCCAGAACGATCGCTTGGGTATTTTGTCGTCCGTTGTTAAAGTAGCGTTTTTCAGCTTCTATGAGTTCATCCGCCCCTTGTAGCCGGAAGATTTCTTTTACGGGAGCAATATCATCTTCAATGTTGATTAAAGTTTCGCTGGCTTTTACTTCACGTGCGATCGCTTGCATACTAGCAACAGCAGCTCGAATCAGATGGTTTGCCCAGATGACTAAATTCACTTCAGCTTTGCGAAAGACATCAGTAGCCGTGCTGTAATATTTAGTCGGTATAATCACTAACGGCGAACGACCCGCCCACTCTTTAGCAAAAGCTAGCACTTGGTCAGGACGCGATGATTTACTGTGAATCAGGATGGCGGTTGCTCCGGCGGCGTGGTAAGCTTCAGCTCGGCGCATTGCCTCCGAAAGATCCCACCCGGCAATCAAAGCTTCTAGTCGGGCGACGATGCAAAAATCTGGGTCTGTCTGACTATCTTTGCCTGCCTTAATTTTGCCGCAAAATTCATCAATATCAGCCAAAGCTTGGCGACTACCGTTGATGAAGCTATTGGTTTTGGGAAAAAGCTTATCTTCAATACAGACTCCAGCAATACCTCGCTGTTCTAACTTCTTAACTAGACGACGCATATTATTAAAATTGCCATAACCCGTATCCCCGTCCAACAAAATGGGGATACTGGTGACATCAGACATGAACTCAAGCATTTCCACAATTTGAGTCCAACTGGCTTCATTATTATCTCGAACGCCATATTGAGCCGAAAGGGCTAATCCACTCGCCCAAATTCCTTTAAATCCAGCCTCTTCCACAATGCGGGCGCTAATCCCATTGTGAGCTTCCATGATGAAGTCGAGTTGAGGCGATTCTAGTAATAGCCGCAATTGGGCACACTTATTTAATTTTGCAGCGTTATCAATGGGTGCAAATATTTGATGCATCTATTCTGCTTTTCTCAACCTATAAATTAAAGAAGAATTCAGGAGTCAGAATTCTGAATTCTGAATCATTAGTGGGAGATTCAAATCCGCCACTATATTGTTGACCACTAAATCGGAAATTTAATGGAGTTTTAAACCCCTTAATTCACCCACTAGTAGCACAGAATTTATACTTAATTCTGACTCCTGACTCCTGAATTCTTTCTTATTGAAGATATTTTCAGACATTTTCTGCGACTTCTATCTGAGGTAAAATATCATTTTGGGCGCGTTGAATATCCTGGGGAAAATCAATTTCGAGCCAAGGTAATCCAGTGATGTCTTCATAGCCAAATGTTTCTGGAGTTTCTAACAGCAGATCCCGAATTACTTCTTCATAAGGTTCATTATCCAATCCGTCTGTAACATACTTTTCTGTATGAGTAGCAAGACGGTGAGCGACAGCATTTCCAAAACGAAAGAATCCCACTGACTCGCCGGCAAAATCATAAGTCAAACCAAGAGCTATTTTTTTGCGAAACTCCACTAGATAATTATCTCTGACACAAAGCTTCACGGGTTCATCTCCCGGTTCAAAATCCCGATCCAGCAAGAAGCTGTTAGGGATATTTGTTTTTACTAGTCGTTCGATGATGCGGCGATCGCACAACACGTCTGCATCCATTAATAGTATGTCATCGCCAGTAGCTAAATGTTGACGTAAAGTCCAAAGGCTGACTACACTACCTTTAGTGTAGTCAGGATTATAAACTGTACTGACCCAATTTTCTGCTCCTAATACTTTGATTTCATCCTGAATTCTTTCTGCTTGGTAACCCACAGCAATAACTACTTCGTCAATCTGGTAATGACGGAGATAGTTGAAATGGCGCTCTAATAGAGATTTGCCGTTAAATTTCAATAAGCATTTGGGTTGGATTTGCCCGTCTTTACCTAAGCGTCGTCCAACGCCAGCAGCTAAGATAATTGCCTTCATCGTCAAGTCACCAACAGTAGCTTAGACACCAGGAAATCTGGAAATTTTCCCAGTATTTTATAATGACTGTATTTTGCTCAATTGAACATATATTAACTAATTCTTAACATCGAAGAAACAGGAACTCTGTATCGCCCTACTGGCCCAAAAGAGCTAGAACTGGTTAAACAAAGCAACTACACCAAATGACCGCCGAGATTACCTGAACAGCCAATTTTGGTTAAGGCTGCGGAAGTGCCCGAAATTGCCAAATTACCCACACAGCAAAAGCTGGTGCCCCAATTGTAGCTGCCATTAGTAACGGCTCTAGTCCATTTAGTAAGGTAACTATGGGAAACAAATACAACACATCTTCAATGTCAAACCCGGCGAAATTTGGTTGACGGCTGGCGTGTTTACCTAAACGCTGTTCCATTTGGTTTCGCAAATGAAATATACAAGCAACAGACACGCCAGATACTATCCCCATCAGCAACGCCCACCAACCAAATTTTCCCTCTCTAAGACCATATCCAATACATACAAACAATAGAATGTGGATAATGGCGTCGCTAGCTAAATCATACTGATGTCCCCATTTACTGGTTTTGCCACTTAAACGAGCTAATTCACCATCCGTGTGATCTAGAAAGTTAGATAAAGCAAACAACCATCCCCCAATGTTAGCCCAAATGACATCACCAACTGCGATCGCAATGGCAGCCGCCAACCCAGTTACAAGTCGCACTGTGGTGAGATGATTAGGATTTACCCAACTGTCTTTTAGAGGTCGAACTAGCCAGTAAGCAAGTTGAGCATCCCAAGGCTTTTTGGTCATAGATGAACTTGAATTTTATGTGGTCTTTGAATATGTATAACACTGACAACTACCACATCTGTCTCAAGATATATATTTTTATCCGAAAAATGGGTTTAAAACCCCGTGCTTCCAGCACGGCTTTAAAGTAACTCGTCAAGGAGTAATGAGTAATGAGTGGATGAAAAACGGGTATTTACTCATTACTTATTACTTATTACTCCTTACTCCTTCTTAAGAGTGCGTACCCTTCTCCTGACGGAGACGCTGCGCGAACGGGAACGCCAAGGGCGAACACGACGGTGAGGATGTCAACTTAACTGATCAGGCGGTAGAGAGCAGTATTTACTACATTTTTTAGTTTTAGAATTACGTATGCAAGGCATAATAATAAGTGTCCGTGATGCCTATCAGTAAAGGGAGATAGACATCAGATTACTATCAATTACTTATTCAAGTCTGTGGCATTTTGGCACAATATTAGATAATATTTAGGATATTCTATTGAACGTAGCGAAATTTCGTAATTTTCGTAACAGTTGTTTACTGAGCAACTTGGCTACAAGCGTTCGCTTTTATTTATTGTTCATCATGTACAGAAATTCTCAATTAGTGAGAAATTTGCCGCCAAAATAAGATCAACACAATAAAAAAACAATCTTCCTGGCTAATCTTCTAAAATAGGCTTCAAATTTGTCTACACATTCGTTTTAAAAGAAATAAAATAATAATAATGGCTTTGAAAGTAATCCTAATTGCAAATAAATTAAAAATTATTTGAAATACAGTCATCAACTTTATTATGGAACATATTTCTCAACTAACAGCCGAAATCAGAGACAAAGCTGCATACCCAGATATCCTAGTCATATCCCGGTTATTTCTGCCGAAAGAAGCTGTAATTGGGGAATATATCTACAATCGCTGTCTCCAAGATCCAGAGCGAGTTATTGTGCTGGCGGCTAGTTGCTCAGGAGACAAAGTATTTGATGAAAATCAACAATTTCCTGTATATCGTTGGTCTTATCCGAGATCCTGGCGTAGTGGCTGTGTGGGAAGTATCCTGAAGCCTTTCCTCAATATCGTCTGCTCATTTGTTTTAGCAATTAAACTCTATTTTCGCTATCACTACCGTTATATAGAGTGGGGCCACGGCTATGATTTCCCTTCACTGTTGCTATTGAGTTATTTGTTACCTATTCGCTTTTTTATCTATCTGCACGGCAACGATTTTCTTTGTACTTTACATAATCCCGTACTGCGATCGCTATTTAAATTAACACTCAAACGCGCCGAAGGTATTGTTTGTAACAGTTCTTATACACGAGACTACCTCAGAACTGCTTTAAGATTAAATACTCCTACCCACGTCATCAACCCAATAATTAGACCAGAAAAATTTGGTAATAATGTAGCGAGTCCGAGTAGCCTTGATGATTTACGTGTTCGCGTGCGTAAAACATACAACATTCCCGAATCAGCAATAGTTATTCTCTCCATTGGAAGACTAGTAAAACATAAAGGTTTCGACCGAGTAATCGATAACATTCCACTATTGCTAACTTTTGGAGTCGATGTCCACCATATAATCTGCGGCCAAGGGCCAAGTGAATCTGAACTAAAATCTCTGGTGCATCGTTTGCGGATAGATAAATACGTCCACTTTGCCGGATATGTGCCAGAGCGAGAATTGGCAGGTTATTATGCAGCTTGTGATATATTTGCCATGCTAACTTTATTGGATACTAAACCTAATAATATGGAAGGTTTTGGTGTCGTTTATTTAGAAGCAAGTTACTTCGGTAAGCCTGTAATTGCTCCTCGTTTAGGCGGTGTTCTAGACACAGTTCAGCATGAGGAAAATGGCATACTGGTTAATCCCAATTCTGGTTATGAAGTGTTTCAAGCTTTCAATCGCTTATGCAAAGACCAGCAACTACGTGAGCAATTCGGCCGCAAAGGTAAAGAATTAGCCAAGCGTAGAACCCTTCATCGAGCGCTGTATAAATCAGAGGGAAGAAACGCAATTTTGTGAAAGTAATGTACATCGAGTTCACTGATACTCGGTGAAATCAAAAATATCAAATTACTGTCTCACAAAGTATTCAGTATCATTTTGATTGCTGCCAAAAACTAGATATGTAGAGCTAAAAAACATCTCTGCAAATGAGCAAGATTGCAGTGTATAATCTCGCCTGTGATTAGATTAAATGTGCAATGAAAAATATCTTGTTTCGCATAGAAAAATTTCTTCAGCACTATGCAAAGCATCGAAAGCAATCTCTTGTGTTTACAATCATTGGATGTTTTGCTGTATTAAGTGTGATTCCTTTTGGAGCAATTTACGTTCTGGCTCAACCTGCTTCCACCTCATCTGAACGTCCCGCTGTGAAAGCGCCAAATTTGGGGCGACACTTCCAAGAATTTGGGCGTGAAGGCTCAATCTTGATTTACGACTCAAAAAATAACCGCACCTATGAACACAATCCTCAACGTAATGCAACTGCGTAGGCGTAGCCCGTCGTAGACATCGCACCAGCTTCGACATTCAAAATTTTTAACGCATTGGTGGCGCTAGAAACAGGTGTAGTTCCTGATGATGTGGCGGTTCTCACTTGGGATGGAATTCACCGAGAAATTGATGCCTGGAATCATGATACGAATTTGCGTCAAGCCTTTAAGGATTCAACTGTTTGGTTCTATCAAGTGCTGGCACGTAGAATTGGATATGAACGGATGCAGGAATTTATTAACAAAGTAGGCTACGGAAACCGTCAAATTGGCGCCGCCGCAGACATTGATCGTTTTTGGTTACAAAAGCCATTGCAAATTACACCCAAAGAGCAAATTAAGTTTTTGCAACGGTTGTATCAAGGCAATTTACCTTTCTCGCAACGGACAATAAATCTTGTCAAAGACATTATGGTACGTGAACAAACTCCAGACTACACACTGCGAGGAAAAACGGGATGGTTAACAAGTACTAAACCAAACATTGGTTGGTTCGTGGGTTATTTAGAGCAAAACAAAAACGTCTACTTTTTCGCCACAACCCTTGATATGCAAAAACCAGAAGATGCACCAGTCCGGATCGAGATTACACGACGCAGCCTTAAGGATTTGGGTTTGCTGACTCAAATCAACTAACCACCGCCGACAATAGTTACTACTTCTAAGCGATCGCCTGGTTGCACTTTTTTTTCCGGCCAAAACTGGCGGTGTAAAATTTCGCCGTTATACTCTACAGCCACCAAACGGGGATTAAAACCCAATTGTTGGAGTAAGTCGGGTAAAGAAGTTTCAAACGAACAGCTATGGGTTTCCCCATTTACCTGAACCGTAATCTCATTAGACATAAATATGTGGGGAGTGGGGAGTGGGGAGTGGGGAGTTTTTTTAATGACCAATGACAAATGACCAATGACAAATGACCAATGACTCTTTTAAAGTTCTGGTTTAATGCGATTGAGTTGGGAGAGCAAATATTGTGTTACGAGGGTAGGCTGTTCAGCTTGCATGAGCGATCGCACTACCGCTACACGTTCGGCTCCAGCATCGATCACATCATTGATATTATTGGCATCTATTCCCCCAATCGCAAACCAGGGAATTGAGCAATTTTTGGCAGCATAGCTGACATATTCTAAACCTGTTGCGGCTTTACCTACTTTCGTCGGAGTTTCATAAACTGGCCCCACGCCAATATAATCTACACCTTCAGCAATTGCTGCTTGCATTTCTTCTTTATTTGTGGTAGAAAGACCTATCAAACGCTGGGAACCAAGTAATTGCCGAGCAATGGTAATGGGCATATCTTGTTGTCCTAGATGCACTCCATCTGCATCCACAGCTAAAGCTACATCCACGCGATCGTTAACGATGAACAAAGCACCATAGATATGGCATAACTGCCGTAATTTTCTAGCTTGTTCCAGACGCAAAGAATCATCAGCGGTTTTATCACGGTATTGTAGAAGCGTTAATCCACCTTTGAGTGCAGCTTCGACATTGTTCAACAAACTTTCACTAGGGGAAGTAACAAGATATAAACGCGATCGCCACAACAATTGATGGCGCTGATGACCCATTAAACTACTTTCTAGGGTATAAACTTGATAACGCATCTGCTTACAAGCTTTAGCCATATTCGGTTGGTAAAGCTTGCTGTATTCTTCTAACACCCGTAACGCTTCTTCTATACGGCAAAAGTTAGCTTGCAACACCGATTTTATACTAGCTCGTTCTTCTTCTTGAGGATGAGTTAATTCAGTCCCAGGATCGCCCGGTGTATCTCGCGCCGCCCGCAATTCTGAGGTATGCCACTTGGCTACTTCTTGTCGCAAGCGCTTGCATTCAAGAGCCAACTGGGCATTATTCAACCCAAACCGACACCATTCCTCAATAATTCGCAAGCCCTCACGAGCGCGGTCTAAATTGGCATCTAAAATGCGGTAAACAACTTGCTGTATTTGCTCTTTTTGGCTGTATGGCTCGACCATTACAACAACCCCGTTAGTGCTTTCATCGAAGTGTGAATTATCATATGCTCTAGTAACCATAAGTTAATTAATTTGCTTTTTTTTACTCAATTTTTGCGGAATTTACGCAAAATAACGTATTAGTGAGGGTTACAGTAAATTATCCCATGTTCCTATAGGCAGTGATAAGTGTAGTTTGAGGCTACAGTTTCGCACTAAGGTTAGTCAAGTATTTTACGTAAATGACAAGCTTACAAAGGACTGGCAAAAGGGGATACACCAGAAAATCGATAGTAGTAGGACTTATATCATGTCCGCTTGATTACTTCTTAAACCCGAAGAATCCCACCCCGCAAGCCCACGGTGTATACACAAGTCAAATTACCCCCCTTAGTCCCCCCTTGCAAAGGCTACCGTGTATACACAAGTTGAATTACCCCCCTTAATCCCCCCTTGTAAAGGAGGGAAACCGGAAAATCTTGTTCCCTCCCCAATGCATCGGGGAGGGTTAGGGTGGGGTAAAACTGACGCATAAACCAGGTGAGTAAACTACTTCAGACTTGTGTATACACCGTAGCTTGCCAAGGGGGGAAATATCCGGTTCTCCCCCTTGGCAAGGGGGAGTTAGAGGGGGTGAGAAGAACTTGTGTGTACACCGTAGCCCTTGAAAGGAGGGTTAGGGTGGGGTAAAACCTTGGGTTTTTCAGCTATTTCAGACTTGTGTATACATGGTAGCCCTGCAAGCGTCATTACGAATTACGAATTACGCCTTGCGGTACTAACTGCGGTTATCTATCTGAGCGCGTTGCAAACTTCCAGAAAAGTCAACATAAACACTTTTCCACTCTGTGAAAACATCCATTGCAGTAGTTCCAGCTTCGCGGTGTCCGTTACCAGTTTGTTTCACACCACCAAAGGGCAAATGTACCTCTGCACCAATAGTTGGGCCATTAATATAGGTGATACCTGCTTCGATATCGCGCATGGCAGTAAAAGCTCGGTTGATATCGCGGGTGTAAACTGAAGAAGATAAACCATAATTGCTATCGTTGATAATTGCGATCGCATCCTCAAAGGAGCTAACCTCAATTAATGCCACTACTGGCCCAAATATCTCTTCACGAGCAACGCGCATATCAGGAGTTACATCATCCAAAATAGTTGGTTGAAAGAAGTAACCGTTTTTCAGTGAGCCTTCACTGGCAATTTCTCCACCAATTAAAACTTTTGCTCCTTCCTCACGAGCAATATCCAAATACTTGCTCACCTGCTGGAGTTGTTTTTCATTGACTATCGGGCCAATATCTGTATTTGGGTCAGTGCCAGCACCCAAGCGTAACTTACTAGTCCGCTCATAAAGCATGGCGGTAAATTTTTTTTTGATATCACGATGCAAAATCAAGCGACTGGTAGCCGTACATCGTTGACCGGTTGTCCCAAATGCTCCCCACACTGCACCATCAAGAGCAAGTTCCAAATCGGCATCTTCCATCACCACTTGAGCGTTTTTACCACCCATTTCCAAACAGACACGCTTGTGAGTGCGTCCGCAAGTAGCGCCAACAAAAGCACCCGTTTCTGAAGAACCGGTAAACGATACCAAATCTACATTGGGATGCTCAACTAAAGCTTTCCCCGCCTCTTCTCCCACACCATGCACCAAGTTGATTACTCCTGGTGGTAAACCTGCTTGTTGAAAAATTTCAATTAATTTAGTTGCACAGGCGGAAGTATCTTCAGCAGGTTTGAGAATAACTGTATTACCACATACCAAGGCTGGCATAGCTTTCCAGCAAGGAATTGCCACTGGGAAATTCCAGGGAGTAATTAAGGCACAGACTCCTATGGGCATCCGTACAGTCATGGCGAATTTATTGGACATTTCCGAGGGTGTAGTTTGCCCAAATAATCGCCGTCCTTCGCCAGCACTGTAAAATGCACAATCAATACCTTCTTGGACATCTCCTCTGGCTTCTGTCAAGGGTTTACCCATTTCCCGACTGATTAACTGGGCAAGTTCTTCTTTATGCTGGAGTAATATTTCCCCGACGCGAAAGATGTATTCTGCCCTAGCTGGGGCGGGGACTGTACGCCAACTGCGGTAGGCTTTGCGGGCGGCGGCTACTGCTGTATCTACATCTTTAATTTGAGAACGGGGAAATGTGGCAACCACTTCGGTTTTGTCGGCAGGGTTGCGACTTTCTAGGGTTGCTTCCTCGCCAGCACTCAACCATTGGCCATCTATATAATTGCGGCAAGATAGCGGAGTTGTCATTTTGAAAATCTCCGGCTGATGATCTACTGAAACTTGTGTATTAAGTTTGCTTGCTTTCTAGGTTATCCTCAAGTTTAGGAAATTGGTATGATCACCAAATATCGATATAAAAATTAAGGGACGAACGCCAATACCCCCACGGGAGAACCAGAACCACCACGTAATCTTAGAGGTGCGATCGCTAGAGTAGTACCTTTAGGTGGCAGTTGATCTAAATTTGTTAGATTCTCCAACACAATGCGCGGTTTTTCCAATACCAAGCGGTTAATCGCAAAACTGTTATCCTGTCCAGGGTCTACACCATGAGTATCAATTCCTACCCCAGCGATTTGCCGTTCATCCAGTAAAAATTGAGCCGCATCGCTGCCAAAGCCTGGAAAGTGGGCAATTCCTTGAGAATCGTGATTGAGGAATGCACTTTTATCAAACCACTTTTTTTGCCAACCAGTATTCAGTATAACTACGCAACCAGGAGAAATTTCACCGTATTCTTCTTCCCAAGCCAAAACATCAGCAATAGTCAGGGCATAATCAGGATTAACCGCCGTGGCTTGGCAAATATTGATGACCACCGCAGGTACAACTAAAGATTGGGCTGGATATTGGTCAATTCCCACGGCAGAACGATGAAAACTGTTAGGGGCGTTGATATGGGTAGCACTATGTTCCCCCAAGGAGAAACGCCGCAGGTAATAGCCATCATTATTTAGTTCAGCTACAGTTTCAAATTCTACTATGGGATCTCCAGACCATTGGGGAATGTCTATGTCAATGACATGACTTAGGTGGATAACCTGTGTGTAGGTGATACTATTTTGACTTTGGGGTTGTATCATCCCAGCCTTCTATTATTTGTACTCACGGATTTTTTTTCAAAGGTGCGATGCCTGGGTTGGGCTACGCCTACGCAAAGATATAGCAGGAGGCAGGAGGCAGGAGGCAGGAGGCAGGAGGCAGAAGGCAGGAGGCAGGAGGCAGAAGGCAGGAGGCAGGAGGCAGGAGGCAGAAGGCAGGAGGCAGAAGGCAGGAGGCAGGAGGTAAAAGTATTACTATTCCTAGCCTTGGGGTTTTCAAAATGTCCTAACCTATGTGGCTACGGCTATATTACTACCATTACAAAGTTTTTAAATCAATTTCACTGCAACACTTTACTAAACAGAATTCAGGAGTCAGGAGTCAGAATTCAGAATGAATTCTAAAGTGACTGGCGGATAGCGCCGGCGGCAAGCGAGTCCGCGTACTCTGTAAGAGTTGCAAGCTACGCTTTTAGCGTCTCGTAGAGAGCGTCTTGATTCTGACTCCTGAATTCTGACTCCTGAATTCTGAATTCTTCTTCAAGAGAAATAATCCCCCCAATCCCTGAAATTTTCAGATTTTTTGGAGGGTTCAAATGTTGCAGCAAAAAGCGAGTTAATCCTAGTTAACAACCAATAGATTAACTTTTGATTAAGTCTAAGTTAAGGCTTTTTAACGAGGGAGTAGGGAGTAGGGTCTTTTCAATATTCTCCCTCACTCCCCACTCCCTGTTTTGATGATATCTACGTTGAGGGTTGCTCCTGTAGTGGAATCATAATCACAAACTCAGAACCTTGTCCTGGTGCTGAAATACACTGGATTTGACCACCATGTTTGTTGACAACAATCTGGTAGCTAATTGACAAACCCATGCCCGTACCTTTACCCACAGGTTTTGTAGTGAAGAAGGGGTCAAATAGGCGTTTGCGTACTTCCTCGGTCATGCCTGGGCCATTGTCAGCAATGCTAATTATTACACGGTCTTCTTGAATAAAGCTGCGAATGCGAATTGTGGGAATGGGGCATTGGGCATTGGGCATTGGGCATGGGGTATTGGGTATTTGGAAAACTTTTCCCCATTCCCCAGTCCCTAGTCCCCAGTCCCCAATCCCCAGTCCCTCTTCCAAGACATCGATCGCATTTGTCAACAGATTCATAAACACCTGATTCATCTGTCCAGCGTGACAGACTATTGGTGGCAGGTTGCCATACTCTCGGATTACTTGGATTTCGGGATTTCCTGGTTTGGCTTTCAGGCGATTTTGCAATAGCAGCAAGGTGCTATCAATACCTTCATGAATATCCACTGCCTTTGTGCCGTCTTCATCATGGCGAGAAAAATTGCGTAAAGACAGGACAATCTGCCGAATGCGTTCGGCTCCCATGTTCATAGAATCCAGAATTTTGGGCAAATCTTGCTTGAGAAAGTCTAAATCAATGGTGTGGATTTGTTGGTGAATTTCTGGTGTTGGTGGGCAGTAACTCTGTTGATAAAGGTCTACTAAGTGCAGCAAATCCTTGGTATATTCACGGGCGTGGCTAATATTGCCGTAAATAAAATTGACGGGATTATTGATTTCGTGGGCAATACCTGCAACTAATTGTCCCAAACTGGACATTTTTTCAGTTTGAATCAGTTGCGCTTGAGTTTGTTGAAGTTCTAGTAGCGCTGCTTCTAGTTGCTGGGCTTTATCTTGGGCAGTTTGGGCAGCAATGCGACTTTGAGTGTAAAGTTTAGCTTGGTCAATAGCGATCGCTAGTTGAACTGTAACTGCTTGTAATAATTCTACTTCGTTGTCCAGCCAAGACCGGAAGCCGCTGCAATAACCACAGCTAAATGTGCCAATTTCACCAGATTGAGTGTGTACGGGCAGTGACATAAAGGCAGTGAAACCAAAATCCTGCAAAAACTGCCGTGCTATGGAATCGCCCACAGTCTCTACATCGTTAATACGGATGATTTCTCCGTTCAAAGTTTTGGCTGCGATTAGTTCGATTTCTGCATTAGTTGCTTCTTGGTCGTTAAGCAGACAGGGTAAAAAGGAACTCTTCACCTCATATACTTTATCCCAGTATGGTACATCAGCATCTTGGCGATACCAAAAGAAGGCGCAGCGATCGATCTGGAATAAGTGATGAATCTCCTGCACTGCTGTTTCTACAATGTAATTGAGATCCAAGGAAGCTCGAATATGATTAGAAAGACGATTGAGTAGTGCTTCTCGTTGGGCACTTTCTTTGAGCGCAATTTCTGCTTGTTTGCGGTCAGTGGTGTCATGGCAAATACCAACGAAGTTTATAATATTACCATTGGCGTCTTTAATAGCAGATGAGTTGCTTGTATGCCATCGCCAACTACCATTTTTGTGTTTTACTCGATATTCAATTGCCTCTTGTTTCTTGCCTGTTGTCAAAATTCTTTGGAAATAATCGACACAGATATGCACATCGTCGGGATGTATAAAGGGAATAAATGATTTGCCTTCAACCTCTGCAACCTCATGCCCAAAAATTTCAGTCCAGTTAGGAGAAACGTAGGAAAATATTCCTTCAAGTGTCAGCGAAAAAATAATGTTATTGGCATTTTCCACAATGCTGCGAAACTTGGCATCGCTTTCTATCAATGCTTCTTGAATGTTGTCGCAGATGTCGCGGACAAGAACTATAACTTGCTGGTCTGGTAATGGTAATAACCTAGCTTCAAAAATATTGTTTTTTTCTGGTAGCGGTAAGGTATATTCAAAACTGACTTCATATTGAGTTTGAAGTACTTGAGTTATTGCTTGCTGGAAGCGATCGCCTACACTAGTCGGTAAGCATTCTCGCAAACTCTTGCCCTGACAATCTTCTGGTGAAATATACAGACTCTCAACTTTTCCTGCCTTGTAATCCAGGATAGTTCCATCAGCATTGAGACGAAAGTACAAATCAGGAAGCACTTGCAAAATCGCTGCTAACTCTGATGTTTTTTGGCTTAACTGTGCTTCAACTGCTTGGCGTTTTGTAGTTTCAGCTTCCAGTTGTTCTAGTGCTTTTGCTAATTCGGCTGCTTGTTTCTTTGCTGTAATTTTACGTAGACGGCGAGAGGAATTTGTAGATGGCGAGTAGCTTTCTGTTAGAGAAGGTTGGCATACCACTCTCGGCACTTCTGTTAGATCAATACAATAACCGATATAACCAACAAAGCTACCATCTACGGCAAATCTTGGCGCGGCTGTATCTAAAATCCAGTGATATTCGCCATCAGCCCGACGCAAGCGATATTGCCTCTGGAAGGAATCATGTACAGCAAAGGCTCTTAGGTATATATCTTCACATCGCTGTCTATCTTCTGGATGGACGCTACAAGTCCAGATATTGCCTATCTCCTCTCCTTGCACAAATGCAGACGTACCTGTTGCTGTGCCAGTAAATTCTAGCCAATTGGAATTGAAGTAACAGTAAAGTGCATTATATCCAGACATCCAAATCATCAGAGGAGCAGTATCCACCTGTCGGCAAAACACTTTTTCATCCTGTTGTATTTCTGATGGGGCAATGATGATTTGGTTAATGTAGCTCTGCACCTTTTTAGAAAACACTTTTGCCTGCCTGCTCTGCCTAAATTATGAAGGTAATAGTCTGAAAATATGATTTCTTAATACATGGATATAATCTTTTTCATGCCAACTTGCTAACGATCTTAATACTTTATTTATTTTTATATATGCAGCAATTCCTCTTTTACTGTAAATAAATTTAAAAAATTCTGAAGTTATCATTAAGATTAAGTTGAGCATTTTTGGTGAAATTTAAACTCTATATGTCAGGAAGGTTGTTTGACTTTGTTTCTTATTAAAATCACCGATAAATTCATCTTAGCTATGCAATCTCGTTGCTGAAAAACCCAATTTAGCTTCACTAAAACTACATGATTCTCTGTCAGGTGTTTATGTCTTCACAAGAAATTCACAATACTCAAGAATTTCATACAAAATAAATATTGATTTTTTATCAAGAAGAATTCAGCATGAATTAGAGTCATGGCAATACTTGTCGGGTTTTGGGGAAAAGGGTAAGGGGTAAGGGGTAAGAAAAAACCTTTAACCTTTACCCTTTAACCTTTTCCCCAAACCCAATTCCGAGTTCAAAATGCTTATCCGAGCATGAGAGTCATGGCGACTAGAAGCCACGGCTATACAGGCAAAACCCACCTCTGTAGGTTTAAAACTTTTTGCTTAGGCGGATTTGGCTTGTGTAGTAGCGAATTATATTCTAATACCCTTGGGTTAGTGCCAAAAACCTTGTATCTTAAGGACTTATGCAAAAACTGTCTCAAACTCTTATTCCTTAAATCAGTTGTATAAAAAGGTTTAATACTTACATCTTTAACTAGGCAGTGTTCAATCATTTGGTGGTATAAAACTCAACTTTAGTAAAACATAATTCAGGAGTCAGGAGCCAGAATGAATTTTGATAGCGCAGCGTTAGCAAGTCATAGAGCATCTTGATTCTGACTTCTGAATTCTGACTCCTGAATTCTTTTTTATTTTTCCTAACAAAACCCAATGTTTCAAAATTGTCTTGACCGTTGAAAATGCTTCATCCCACAATCGCAAGTTAAATGAGAGAAATGCTAAATGTAATATCAACACATTGCAACAATGACTAGAAATCGCATTTTTTATGTTATAAAGCTCACAGAAATTAATGTTAGGCGGAAACTACTCTATGGAACCAGATAAACTGGGCCGTTTTAAGGAGTACGGCGAATTCATCCTCCGAAAGATAGATTCTGTGCCCCAGTACCCTTCTAAACAAGAAGATTGGGTTCCAGCTAGTCTTGATGAGTGTCTCCTGCGTCTGCGGTCAGCTGCCCAGAAAACTGTAGACCTGGCAACTTCGCCTGTGAAAATTGGTGTGATGGGGGAATTCAGTAGTGGAAAAACCCTACTTTTAGGCAGTCTAATTGGATATGCTGATGCTTTGCCAGTCAGTGAAAATCCCACTACAGGTAATGTTACCGCCATACATATTATCCCACAAGACGATTTCGCAACGACACAATTAAGTAACTTTACGGTAGAGTATCTTTCTCATGAAGGAGTACATGAGTGTCTGCGCTTCATGCTAGGGGAAGCCAATAAACGAACAACAGCAGCGGGGCTTCCTCCGATACCAGTATCGAAACTCAACTCTGGCACAGATATTATTGGCTGGTGTGAAGAAGCATGGAATAGCAGTAACAATTTAGAGCTACGTTATTTGCTCCGGGAGTTGGTATTATTCCTGCGGGCTTATCAAGCTTATGGGGAAGTTATGTGTGGTGGGCACTACCAGATTGATGCTATCACCGCCCGCGAGGGGCTACAGCTAGTCGAACAGCCAATGGCAATCCAAACTCTGAAATTTGAGGATCTACCCCCAGCGCATATCCGATTACCAAGTCCACCCCAGAGGCTACCAACAAAGTTATTGCAAAACAGTTTCCCCCTCATCCGCCGCGTAGATATTGATGTGAAAATCTCACGGGAAATTTGGGATTTTGCAGGTGCAGCTAAATTTATTCTCATCGACTTTCCGGGATTGGGGGCTGCTAATTCAGGGGCTAGGGATACCTTTTTGTCGCTGCGAGAATTGGCAGAAGTGCAGACAATTTTGGTATTGCTAAATGGTAAATCGCCGGGGAGCGATCGCGCCAATAAAATTTTCACCATGATGCAGCAGCAGCGACCAGGACAAGACCTGAAAGATTTAATTCTCGTAGGTGTGGGTCGCTTCGATCAACTACCCCTAGATAGTGAAGGCGGCGAAAGAGAACTCGATCAGCTCATTGAAGATAGCCATTTACAAGAGGAAACGGTTTTCCAAAAACTCAAAGTTCTGCAAACTACCATTGACGGTACAGAAGCGTTTACAACCCAAAAAGACCGCATCGTTTTACTATCGCCACTGTTGGGACTAGCTGAATTGGCAAAACGTTCTAGTAGCGTGAAAGCCGGCTCATCAGAGTTTTTGGCTAACTTGGATTATCCGGATTATCTAGATCGGTCTAAACGGCTACAAGAAAAATGGCACCGCTTAAGTGAACGACTTATAGAATCTAACACTCGCAGTTATTTGGGTAGACAGCTAGGTTATTTTAGCCAAGATGGAGGTCTTAGTAAGCTGCGGGAATTAATTCAAACCCACGTAGCGACTCATGGTTTGAAGCAACTGTATGAAGATACTCGCAGGGCTGCTGATGTGGTGAGTCAGCAACAAGATCATTTGAAAGACATCATAGATGAAATTCACGAGCAAGGTATTCCCACAGGAGACAGTCCCGCATTTATCGAGTTGCGCTCTGTGGTCGAAAGCTTGGATAAAATCTATAGAAATTTTCAAAAAGATTTAGGAACAGAACCACTGAAAGACCGGCGCGGTGTTGTCGTCAGCGATGTAGTTAAAGACGAACTCACTTTTAGAATCCTCAATTGGAACCAGTGGACTTTACTCTTCAACAAAGCCAACAATGGAGCGATCGCTCTGGCAGAATCTAAAGGTGCAGCCGGGAAATTATTTGATCGGGGAAACCGTGTAAATACTTCTCTTCCGACTAAAAGCGATGATTTTTATCCAGTATTTGAGAAAACCGTTAAGGAAGTAGAAGATTTTGCCCGCGATCGCATTAATCAAGCAGTGGTAGATTTGTTGAACCAACTGTCAAATTATGTCGCTCCAGAACGCGAACAATTGCAGATATTTTTTCATCCAGAAATGGAGCAAGAAATCGAAGAAAAATTTGGCTTTGAAGATGCCGATCTCTTTTACAAGTTATTACTAGGATGCGATCCTAACGAATGGAAAGAAGCAATCATCTCAGAAATCAGTAGTAAAGATAAAACAGTTGCACCTGAAACCATCTTTCCTCTAGCGCGTCAAGACGAGAAACACAACGTTGGTCAAATCTTTGACTGGGCACCAGAAAAAAGCCAAGGTTTACCCAGATCGAGCAATCATCAACTTTTAGTCCTGCGGCTGCGAGATGAAATCACCGCTAGCGCTAGCCTTCATCTTGTGCAGTATGTTAGCGAAGTTAATCAGCAAATTAATTCCGAATTAGAAGGTATTTTGGATCAAATTATTCCTAGTTTGCAAAACCTTTCCAAAAAAGAAACTTTGCTCAGATATCTAGCGGCTGGGGAATTGCCATCTGAGATCGCAATTCCTACTTGGTTGCAGATTATTTCAGAACTTGCTGCTGTTTCTTATTTAGATGATTTGAGATGAGCTAACTGAAAAAATGACTGATTGCGATCGGCTACGGAGATGAGGATATATTTGTGAGACGTGATGCGATTTTTTATACAATTTTCAAGCGTGTCCCAGGATTGTTTTTCGAGTTAGTAGAACAGCCACCAGCCGAAGCTAGTAGCTATCGCTTTGAATCAGTTGAAGTTAAAGAACCAACGTTTCGGATTGATGGGGTATTTTTACCTCCACCAGATGCAACATCTCAGATGATATTTTTTGCTGAGGTGCAATTCCAAAAGGATGAGTTACTGTACCATCGCTTTTTCACCGAATCCATGCTGTATATGTATCGCAACCCGTCGCTTTACGATGACTGGTACGGGGTAATTATTTTACAGTCTCGCAGCTTGGAACCGGAAAATACTACTATTCACAGATCGTTACTGAACAGTTCCCAAGTACAACGGATTTATTTAGATGAGTTAGGTAGTCCTGATGAGCAAAAAGTAGGTATCAGTTTGATGCAGTTGACTATTGCCTCAGAGACTCAAATGGTGCAAGAAGCGAAACGTTTAATTGAGCGGGTGCAGCAAGAACAGATAACTGTTTTAGCTAAGAAGGAGATAATAGATGTAATCACAACGATTGCTGTTTATAAATTTGCCAACTTAAGTCGTGAAGAGGTAGAGGCTATGTTAGGAGTTAAGTTAGAAGAAACTAGAGTTTATCAAGAAGCTAAACAAGAGGGCATAGAACTAGGAGTACAACGAGGAAGAGAACAAGTAAAACTTGAACTTGTGCCTCAGTTCTTAGCTCGTGGTATGTCGATGGAAGAGGTTGCCCAATTACTTAATTTAACCATCGAACAAGTAAGACTTGCATCTGAGTAATCACAACGATCGCAGTTTATAAGTTTGCCAACTTAAGTCGTGAAGAGGTAGAGGCAATGTTAGGAGTTAAGTTAGAAGAAACTAGGGTTTATCAAGAAGCTAAACAAGAGGGACGAGAAGAACTCAAACTTGAACTTGTACCTCCGCTGTTAGCTTGTGGTATGTCAATGGAACAGGTTGCCCAGTTACTTAGTTTAACCATCAAACAAGTAAGAATTGCAACTGAGCAAGAATCTTCAACATCAACTTAATAACTGCTGCAATTTTCAGAGCGATGTCTAGTTTGGGCTACGCCTACGCCCTTTCTATATAAAAGCGTAGCCCAACGTAAATATCGCGCCAAATAAAAAAGCCAGTGCTAAAGAGAATCAGTGGTACAAGACCAAAGATGAAAAGTTTTTACTACAAAGATTCTCGAAATTTGTAATTTTATGATGAGACATTACAGTTTTAGCCAGCTATAAAACAAACAACATAAAGTGATACTATAATGAACCCTTTTCAACTCAACAAATATAGTGATCAAGAACCAAGTGAGAAACCACAAAAAAGATTTCCGGGATGGTTTGCTTTAGATTTTGGTACGTCAAACTCCACAGTTACACTCTTCGATCCAATTGAAGTACCGATCGCAGAAATTCTTCCCAAAGAACAAGAAATGCGGTTGCGCGATCGCTTATCACAATGGCTGAGTTCTCCCGCCTCCGTGGCTTTACCAGATGTCAGCGATGATGATTGGGCAAAGTTTATCATCGAAATTAGCAAAAATCTGGAGATAGAGCCAACAAAGTTGAGTGAAGTCTTTGAAAGTGACAACAAAGAACGATTTTTGGAAGCAATTCGCCAAATTGAGCTTTCTTTAGGAAACAGCGAGAGGTTTCGCCGTGCTGTCAGCAAAAAACTTTACCAAATCTATCATGAGGTATTCCGCGTCCCTACCCTAGAGTCACAAAATCTGATCCCAGTTGTGCTGGATATCGATCGCCGCGATACGGAAATTCCTAGCGAGTTGGAAATTTCGCAGTTAGGGGACTTAAAACTGCGGATGGGTAGGGAAGCTAGAGATAACCGCAAAAAAGCGATCGCTCAAGGTACAAGCAGTTCTTTAAAGGAAATTATCAGCAGATTTCACCATTCACCCAAACGCTATTTTGGTCAGGAGCGATCGTTTTCAATTATTTTGGATGGTGAAGAAGAAATAATTACTGCTAATCAACTAATCCAATCTGCTTGGGCGCATTTAATCGAGTTAACTGAAGATTACCGCCAACGCGCCCAACGCAGATTTTCAGAAGGGACTTTTTTAACAGCAGTTGTCACTTACCCAACTGTCGCCCCACCAGTTGTTCGCAAGGAAGTTAAGGAATTTGTTGAGCAATTGGGGATCGATGATGTCCAAACTGCTTATGATGAAGCCGTTTCTGTGGCAATATTCTTTTTGTGGCGAGAATTTGGCGGTAATCTGAATATTGGCATCGAGTCATTCAAAACTCGTTGCCGTCAAGTAGGAAATAAATGGTCACAAAATGTCCTAGTTTTGGATATCGGCGGCGGAACCACAGATTTAGCTTTAATTGAACTGACTTTAGAAGATAAAACCCCTACTTTTGCCGATTATGAAGACCGAGGTTTAGGAGGACGTTACTATAAACTTACTCCCAAACTATTAGGTTCATCCGGTCATTTACAATTAGGTGGTGAGTTAATTACACTGCGGATTTTTAGATTATTAAAAGTTGCGATCGCAGACTTTTTATTGACAGCAGTGACAATAGGTGATATCGAAAGTGAAAAGCTAGAAGATTTAATTAGCTCTGAGTTAAACGAGCGCTTTTTAGAACAAGGCAAATTCAAAACTGGTAGTCTTTTAAAATGTCTAGATAAAGAAAATCCAGAAGGCGATATCGCTTACAAAGATGCCTTAGATACTGCCGAGAAAGTATTACCCACCCGTTGGCAACAAGCACCCCAACGCTTGCAATCATTTTATATCCTTTGGGATTATGCAGAAGCAGCTAAACTTAAACTTGGGCAAAAAGCACCAGCAGATAATTCTCTATTAACCTTCACACTTACGGAACAACAAATTTCCGAACTGCTCACCCAAAGTACAGTTAAATTGCAAGTTCAAGATCCAAATAACATCTGCGTCACTCTAGACAACCATCAATTTGAACGAGCCGCCGTTGCAGGAATTAAAGAAGCGATCGGTATTGCTAAAGGATTAATGGAAAGTCGCTTGCGTCCCGATGATCTCACCAAAGATTCTTGGAATTCCCAAAAAGTTGATTGGTTAATTCTGTCTGGAAAAACTTGTAATTTAGACATAGTGCAGCGCCAAATCTACCAAGAATTTAGTAAGTCTCCATATTTTGTCTGGAATCCAGAACGAATTACCTTTGTGTTGGAATTTACCAAATTAGCTACCTCTGCCGGTGCTTGCTATGCCGAAAAACTACGAAGATTAAGGTTCGATCCAGAAGAGTCTAAAAGCTTGCTGCGTAAGGGAGCTAACCAGCTAGAAATTGATGTCAAAAACCTGTTTTATTATTTACCTTGCAACTTCAAACGCAAAACCCAAAGTAACGATTTACTCACCATATTTAAAGCTGGACAAGAACTCTATCAACTCGCACCTTGGGAAACTGTCGCCAAAGTTCGTACTGCATGGCAAGGCATACAATTAACTAATATTATTTACCGTCAAGACTACGAGGATGGAGATTTACGACTATGGGGTAGCTTTGACGGCAAAAACCTCATGAATAAACTGGGAATGCAAGAAGCAGAGTTTCTAAAAAAAATTAAAGTCCAGTTTGAGATTGACCAAACCCTTGAGTTTAATGTGTTGCTTTGTCAAGGAAATCCCCATTATTTAATTGATATTCCTGGCATTGATTTAGAATCGGTAGTTTCAGAATATTCAGCGCTATTTACTGATGGTAAATTGAACTGGAATATTGCTGTGGAAGGCTTTAATAAAGACTTGAATGATGGTGATATTGCCGTCAATGTTATTGAGTCCGCAACTGTTGATCAACCAGATGCTTATCATCTTGTATTTGAAGTAGGAAATGATGGGAGTAAATTGTTCCAAAAATTTCACTATCTGCGTGATGGTGTGACGGAACCAGGAATTGGGTTAATTAGTAATCCCTTACCTCCTTTCCCGCAAACTGGCCAACACACTTTCTATGTTTATCAAACAGATTCAGAAACTAACAGCAAAAAATGGATACGAATTGGCGCACTTGCCAAACCAGATGTAACAACAGATTATCCTTGCCAATATCGGGTAACTCTCGATGATCAAGGCATTCTGCGGATGCACGCTGGTGAAGTGCCTTACTGGACATCAAACAATCAGGAATGTCTAAAAGAAGAGGGATGCGTTTATCTTGCTGAATTAGAATTGCAGCCCAATGAAGTTGATAAAGAACGCGATCCATTTTGCGGCATACATTAAACCTCTGTGTTCCTCTGCATTGAAAACAATTAATATTTTTAAACGCAGAGGGGCGCAAAGTAAACGCTAAGGGGCGCAGAGGTTTGCCAAGTTTTATTCGCTACGAAAATATTTGGAGGTGATATTCATGCAGCACTTGCGTCAATTATTAGAGGTAGAAAACTCAGAGTTAGCCCGGTTACTGCGGTTTAGTTTGTATGGACTAGAAGCTACTTTAAATCAGGCTCGCACAGAATTTCCACTAGATCCAGGAACTAAAATATGCGATGAAGTGCTGCAAGAACTTCATAACCTATTGCAACCTGAACCTCCGCAGCAAAATATTGGTTGGGAAGATGCGCCAGCTGATTTAAAACTCAGTCACCTGCGAGAAGCTTTTAATTCTGACTCAGAACTGAATTATTATCTGGGTAATTCTCAACTACAAAGCACAACGGATTCTGATTTGTGGAATGAGATTCAACGTAAACTGCTGCGAGTCCCAGAGGATTTGGCTACAACTTGGCGATCGCGCACCTTGGATTTAGCTCAAGAAGTTGGTGCGATCGCAGATAATTCTAACCTCTTTCAACTTCCCTTTATCCGAGACGAAATGATCTACCCTGGACTTACTGGTACTGTTCAAAGTCAGGGATTGACCTTGTATCAACAAGCACTTTCAAATTCTCAAAATACTCAAGGAAATGCATCCGATTTACCAGCGGCATTCCTATTTTTATATATGAATTTTATCGAAATAGACCCAGATTTACATCATGCATTAAAAAGCGTTTTTGGCTTCGATGTCGTTTCCTTGCACTCCAAACCAGAACAGCGTCATCAATATATTGATGCTTTAAGCGATCGCTTCCAACGCACCCAAAAAGCTGAAAAAAACACTGATCCCCTGTCAATTCTCCGTGCTTGGATTGACATGGACGAAGCCATACATTCCCTAGTATTCATACCACCAGCTGAACGCTATTCTTGGTGGGGAAAGCTACAACAAGAATCACGACGCATTTTGAAGAAAGTCGCTGATGAGGCAATTAATGCAGGTAATGAAGTGCGAATTCGCCAATTATCGGGACTTTATGCAGATATCTGTGCTTCATCCAAGGATGACTTACAACTAGACTGTGGTGGTATTCCTGGTGAAGTCTTAACTTGTCTTCGAGTATATACGCGAATTAATCAAGAAGAATCTCCAGGCCGTGTAATATTTCGCTCATCACGCTAAGAAAATTCTCTAATACAAGGAAAGGCAGACGATTTGGTGAATCGCTGCCTTGCCTCATCATCTAATGAAGGTAAAAACGTTTAAATCTAAAGGATGCCCCAGAAGTGTAAAATCCCTTGACCAGAAAACACTTCAAGCGCAACAGCAGATAAAAAACCAATCATTGCAAAACGACCGTTCCAGTTTTCGCTCTGAGGAGTGAAGCCCCAGCGCAAAGCATTAGGATCTTCTGAAACCGAAGGCGTAGTCTTCTTAACGTCTGCCATAAATAATACTCCGAGCTTTATGTTGTAACAGTTATAACTGCCTGTAAAGTAATGTAACAGATTTTTACGGAAATGCAACATTAAATCAAGTCAAAATTCAGCAGTGTATATTACGGGTACGTAGTTTAATCTTAACAGTTTCCTATGCCTACAGCTACATTGATAGTAACCTCCTAATACATCCCTTTTTTTCATGCATATAAATTACATTTTGTCAAAATAAATTAGATGCGTTTCCCTTGAAGCCCCCACTGATTGTAATTACGAATTACGTTAGCGTAGCGGTAGCGAGTCTGCGAGCGTCATTACGAATTACGAATTACGAATTATATTGACCTATGACTCACTACCGGGAAAAAATACAGGTAAGACAAACGCCGTCAGAATTCCACCCAACACAATCACCTCAATAATTCTGAGGTAAAAATTGTTTTGCATAAAATTATTCATTACCGCACCAAAGTTAGCCTGTAAGCTAGTCAACCAAACACGAAAACGACTAGACCATTTAGCAGGGCTATCTTCTGGGCGAAACTTCCACGAAAACATAGAGAGTAACAACGGCGCACCACCCACCTTAGTAGACATCAAAACATGAACCGCCACACAGCCAACCATCACAACCCAGGCACAAAGGTGGAGTGAGTACCAAATATGATCTAGCTGCCCTGCTGGAAGCCACTCTTCCTTCATCATCCTGCCAGAGTTCACAGCCAAAATAGCGGCGATGAGCATGAGAGTATTTGCTAGACGTTGCAAGCTAACCCACCAAATTGGCTTGCCAACCTGAGTTAGTTGCTGCAAAGAATCAGATTGAACAAGGCGCTTTTGTCCAGCATGAAAGCTATAGAGGGCAAAAGCAGGGAGAATAAGCAAGAAAAATAATGCAAAAGTGCCGTGAATGCCCTGAATATAACCAATTTGAGGGAATGGGATTCTGCCAAATCTGCGATCGTAAGTGTTGTAAACTAGAAATCCAGTAATAATTGCTGCGATAACTAAAATTCCACTTAAGCCGTGAAGAATTCGCAATAACAAAGGTTGATAGGGTGCAGAACGGGACATAAAAATAATCCTGAGTAGATGATTGTATAGGACTCATATTTTATTTCTGAAAAAACTCAGTACAGAAATCAAAGCGGATTCCTATAGGAGTTTTGAATAGATAATTTAAGCTTTTGGTGAGACAAGAAAATTGCCCTGGATATTTCACATAATAATTACAATTATTTCTAATAAGAGTGCTTAATCCCTACTGGCTGGTAGCTCAATATTTATACCATAAAGAAAAAGCTATCTGTTGTTGATAAACTAAGTTAATATGACATTCATGCTTACATATAGTAGCTGAGGTGTAGTGCGGTGAGTCAGGTTTTAAGCTTTGAATTAAGTGATGAAGTTTACGCGACATTACAGCAACAAGCCGAGGTTGCAGGCGTATCTCTTGCAGAATTGGTAGCTACTTCTATAGAACAGCAGTATGCTTCTGTAAGACGTGAAAATTCGCAACCTGAAACAGAGAAAGAAGCAGCTCGTCAACGCTTCCGAAGTCATGCTGGAAGCATTAATCTCGGTTACGCTACAGGAGCAGACAATGAAAGCATTGATGCTGATTTAGCTAAAGCGTTTGTTATTACCCCAAGTGTGACTATTTCTAAATTATGCTCAAAAGTCCTCTACGATATCCTGGCGGTAAGTCAAAAGCAATTAATCAAATAGTTGAATATTTACCAGAGAGCTTTTCAGAATTTCGAGAGCCTTTTGTGGGTGGTGGCTCTGTATTTATTTATTTAAGACAAAAGTTTCCTCATATCAAAATCTGGATTAACGATTTAAACCGCGAACTCTTTTTGTTTTGGAAATTTGCCCAATCTGAGCTACCTAAATTAGTTAAAGAAATTCGACAGATTAAAGTCAAATATACAGATGGTAAATTACTCTTTACAGAATTAACTAGTGTAGATGTAAATAAGTTATCTGATTTAGAAAGAGCGGTTAGGTTTTTCGTACTCAATAGAATTACTTTTTCTGGAACTGTAGAATCAGGTGGTTTTTCTCAAGAAGCTTTTCATAAAAGATTTACTAATTCTTCAATAGAACGGCTAGAAAAGCTAGAATATATACTATCAAAAAACGTCCAAATTACTAATTTAGATTACAGCCACCTATTAAAAACACAAGGAGAAGACGTATTTTTATTTTTAGATCCACCGTATTTTAGTGCTACAAAATCAAAGCTATATGGTAAAGACGGTGACTTGCACACTTCTTTTGAACATCAGAGATTTGCTGAACTTTTGCAACAATGTCATCATCGTTGGCTAATTACCTACGACAACTCAACGCAAATTCGAGAAAATTTTCAATGGGCTAATATTTCAGAGTGGGAATTGCAGTATGGCATGAATAACTATAAACAAATTGGTGCAGCTAAAGGTAAAGAATTATTCATTACTAATTACGAAGTTAAACTTGATTTGGAGAAAAAATCACAAGTTCAGAATCTTGCTAATCCCGCTTTGCAATTGAGCCTTGAGATTTAAACCTAACTTTGATAGCTTTCAATTTTCCGGTAGGATAACCCCATAGCTCTCAATATAGCTACAACATACAAACCTTAGCTATGACAACTTCTCCAATCCCTGCTCAAGAATCCTCTGCTAGCTGGTATATCCTGCTGCAACAGTTAATAGATGGCCAATCTTTATCCCGTAGTCAAGCTGCTGAATTGATGCAAGGGTGGCTCAGTGAAGCGGTTCCCCCAGAGTTATCAGGGGCTATTTTAACAGCGCTGAACTTTAAAGGCGTTTCTGCCGACGAGTTAACCGGCATGGCTGAAGTATTACAATCTCAATCAAAACTAGGAACTGGGGACTGGGGACTGGGGACTGGGCAAGAATCTACCCAATCCCCAATCCCTAATCCCCAATCACCAATTCCTCTAATAGATACCTGTGGTACTGGTGGAGATGGTTCTTCAACCTTTAATATTTCTACAGCCGTTGCTTTTGTCGCCGCTGCATCTGGTGTACTTGTGGCCAAACACGGCAATCGTTCAGCCTCAAGTCTCACGGGAAGTGCAGATGTATTGGAAGCCTTGGGTGTAAATTTGAGTGCTTCTAGTGAAAAAGTACAAGCAGCACTACAAGAAGTCGGGATCACTTTCTTGTTTGCCCCTGGTTGGCATCCAGCCCTCAAGGCGGTTGCGTCATTACGGAGAACTCTCAGGGTACGAACGGTGTTTAATTTGCTTGGGCCGTTAGTAAATCCTTTGCGTCCAACTGGGCAGGTGGTGGGGTTATTTACTCCCAAACTTTTGGCAACTGTTGCCCAAGCTTTACAGAATTTGGGCAAGGAAAAGGCGATTGTGTTGCACGGGCGAGAAAAACTCGATGAGGCTGGGTTAGGAGATGAAACTGACTTGGCGGTGTTATCAGATGGAGAAGTGCAGTTAACTACCATTAATCCCCTAAATTTGGATTTAACCCCTGCTCCCATCGGTATGCTTCGGGGTGGCGATGTCCAAGAGAATGCGGTGATTCTCAAGGCGGTACTCCAAGGTAAGGGAACTCAGGCGCAACAGGACGCAGTAGCTTTGAATGCTTCATTAGCGCTGCAAGTAGCGGGTACGATCGCACTCCTAGATCACGCCGAGGGGATTAAAATCGCTAAGGATATTCTACAAAGTGGGGCTGCTTGGACGAAGTTGGAGCAGTTAGTTGAGTTTCTGGGGAATTAATTTGCGATCGCAATTGCGGACGAAATTCTACGATATTACGTTTGATGGTGACATCGTAATTGCCAAAAAAGTCATGTCCTAGAAGTCCAATTTCTAGTTCCGCACCTGCGATCGCTACTGGTACTTTATTCACTATTACCCCGCCAACTGCCATCGAATTAACATAACCCACGGGAAATTCTACAGCCCTAGCACTAGCGGTATTTGCCTTCGCTTTCCCTACTGCCACTATTCTCAAGGTATTTGCCATCTCCTGGGTGATTACAGTGCCACTGGCTCCCGTATCCACAATCATCTCAAATTTCTCCTGGCCATTGAAAGTAACTTCCACAATTGGCGTCCCACCAGCCCGCCTTTTAATTGGGGCTGTAAATACTGCCTGATCTGGAATCAGCATTACTGATGAAGGCAAACCTGACTCTGGTGGTAAAGGTTTTGTGGCTACAGGAGGTGAGGTAAACTTTGGTGCGGTTGCTATCTGGGGAACAGTAACAATTATTCTCTTCTGAGGTTCCGCAATTGGCGACGCTACAGGGCGAGGAGTAGCTTTCTGTTTGGCATATTTGATTTGGCGCTGATATTCTGTGATTTTGGATTGAGCAAAGGCAAATTCTGGGGTTTGTCGCTGGACTTTTTGCATCAGCGCGATCGCATCCTGGTATTGACTCGCCACCAATTTCCAATCATCTGGAGATTGAGCCGATTGGCTGATACTCCAAGCGCCAACGGCTTTATCTAGCCCCATCTCAAAAACACTGGGTTCACTTTCAGAAGTCTCTAGTGGCTGTGCTGGGGTGGCTGCTGGTGTTGCTGGTTCGACGGCAGGCTGTACTGATGCCAGATCCCCAATTGGCGTGGGTTGCTCATTGCCACCAGTTGCGGTGTTCCGTTTGTCTTGACTACAGGCAACACACAAAACCGCTAGAGCGCTTGATACAAAAATTAGGGTTGCACGGGATAAAAAGGACTGAAGCATAACTAATTTTAACGGGTTGCGGAAGTCCCTATCTTCAATGTACTCATAAGGTGGGGATTGTGAGCGGGGGTTGAGTAGGGCATAAGCGTATTTTTTTTGCATCAGCAAAAAAAATACGCTTATGCATGACGAAGCGCCAAAATTCTCTGATAGAATAGCTGGGTCTTGACCACCAATGCCGTAAGCGAAAACCAAGCTGTATAGGTAAGTGTTGCATCGCCCTTGGCGTCTCCCCTTGGGAGAAGAGAAAGATTTGGTCTTGGGAACCAGGACTCCTGCCCTTGGAGGGAATGTTAGACTTTCTAGTACTACAAAGTCCTAGAAGCTGTTCCCGATGAATTGGGAAGCCCTGTCCGTCTGACGGCGGGGTAGTTCACCTGTCCAAGCTTTGCCAAACTCACTCCCGCTACTTTAATTCTCTTTTAATTTTAATTAACCATTTTCAAAACTCCCAATTGCCCAACTCATGGGATAATTAGCAATCGCAGTATTGGGTACTGGTGACTGGGGATTGGGTACTAGGAATTAGAGACTGGGGAAGAAGCAAGGAGTAGGGAGCAAGGGAGTAGAGTTTTACCCGCCCTGTACCTCTCCATCCAATCCCCAATCCCCACTCCCCAATCCCCACTCCCCACTCCCCACTCCCCACTCCCCAATTTACTATGCCCCTGTCTGACGCAATACCTGCTTTACTTGTCCTGGCTGATGGAACCACTTATCGCGGTTGGTCTTTCGGTGCTACGGGAACCGCGATCGGAGAAGTGGTGTTCAACACTGGTATGACCGGCTATCAAGAAGTCCTGACTGATCCTAGTTACTGCGGTCAAATAGTCATTTTTACCTATCCGGAATTAGGCAATACAGGTGTCAATCCTGAAGATGAGGAATCAGATGGCCCACAAGTGCGGGGTGCGATCGCACGCAATATTTGTCAACGACCGAGTAACTGGCGATCGACACAATCTTTACCTGACTACCTCAAACAAAACCAAGTGCCAGGAATCTACGGCATCGATACCCGCGCCCTCACCCGCAAAATTCGGATGTTCGGAGCTATGAATGGTGGCATTTCTACGACTATTCTTGATGAAGCGGAATTGCTAGAGCAGGTACTAGCGGCTCCCAACATGGCAGGATTAAATCTGGTTCGTGAAGTCACCACCCCAACGGCTTATGAATGGTCAGATCCCACCATTCCAGCTTGGCAATTTAACTCTGAGGCTGCGGAAAATCTTGGGGAACCCTTTACTGTTGTTGCCCTTGACTTTGGCATAAAACGTAATATCTTACGTCGCCTAGTAAGTTATGGTTGTCGGGTGATTGTTGTACCTGCTGATACACCACCAGAGGAAATTCTCAAATACAATCCAGATGGTGTGTTTCTTTCTAATGGCCCTGGTGACCCTGCTGCCGTCACCGAAGGGATTGCAACTGCCAAAGCACTTCTGTTAAGTCAAAAACCTATCTTTGGTATTTGTATGGGACACCAAATTTTAGGTCATGCACTAGGGGCAGAAACCTATAAACTTAAATTTGGTCATCGTGGTTTGAATCAGCCTGCGGGTTTACAACAACGGATAGAAATTACCAGCCAAAACCATAGTTTTGCTATTGACCCAGATTCTTTACCTACGGCAGTTGTGGAAATCAGCCACCTGAACTTAAACGATCGCACCATTGCCGGGGTACGTCACAAATCTCTACCTGTTTTCTCCGTACAGTATCACCCAGAAGCCAGTCCTGGCCCCCACGATGCTGATTACTTATTTGAGCAATTTGTCCAATCCATGCGAACAGCACGTCAAGCTGTGGCTGAGGTGAGGTAAAAATGGGGAATGGGGAATAGGGAATGGGGAATGGGGAATGGGGAATAGGGAATAGGGAATAGGGAATAGGGAATAGGGAATAGGGAAGAGTTTTCCAATGCCCAATGCCCAATGCCCAATGCCCAATGCCCAATCCCCAACCCCCAATCCCCAATCCCCTATTCCAACAGATTGTAGACAATTTGCTCAAAAACCATCTATACTTGAGCGTTCACTTTAACTCATGAGGAGGGAATTATTGCTGAGCCACTAAATCTAACCGTTAGCCTGAGAGGCACTCGCGAAGTCCGGGATAACTGTCAGCTATTCCGCCTCACAGGTTTGTTAGATGCTTTTTCTGAGCCGACATTTCGCAAGACACTTGGCAGCAAGATTGACGAGGGCCCTAAGCATATTATTTTGGATCTCTCACAAATTGACTTTGTTGATAGCTCTGGCTTGGGCGCTTTGGTGCAGCTCGCCAAGCAAGCTCAAACTGCTGATGGCACTTTGCAAATTGTCACGAATGCCCGTGTAACTCAAACGGTCAAGCTTGTTCGCCTAGAGAAGTTTCTCTCCCTGCAAAAATCAGTTGAAGACGCTCTAGAAAACGTCAAGTAGTCTTGATTGCTCGACCTGAGAGTTCAATTTAGCTATCTAGATTCAACATCGGATAGCTTAATTTTTAAAACTTCTGGCAAAAAACCTCTCTCCTTGTGGGAGAGGGAGAAAGCCAGTTGAGCTATTATGTTTAAAGTTGAGCAATAACTAAATATATAAACACCCGGTTATTGGGTATGTAATCGTTGGCTAAAATATTGGATAAGCAATCAAATGTGAGAAATCTGTAAGAAATACAAATCCAGCAGATTTTTCTATAGATAGACTTGACTTAATACTGTATAGTGGAAAATTGTCGCTTACTAAGTAAGCATGGCAATGCCATTGAGTAGAAGGGTGAATTTGATGTCAGAATTTTACCCTATATTAAGCAAACACCACAAGAAGTAGGCGAAATTTGGTTTATAGGCGTTGACATCAGGGTGATTTAAAGTGCCAACTCTCAATCAAAAAGATGAAATTAGGAAGTAATTTTGATAGTATTGATTATGCTAAGTATACTATCATGGCATACTTCAGAAAAATCAGTCTTTGCGAAGAATGCCTGCCAAATAGAGCCAGTGAAGGAATGATTTATTTGTGAAGTCACAGGAGGAAGAGCTATTAGATGGACAAGATAAAACTCCCAAACAGAGTTTATCTTGGAATCAAGCACTCTTGGCAACCACAGCGCCATTCCAACAGATTTCCCTCTCACAAGTGCAACAAATTTCTCCTAGTGCTTTAGCATATTTGGGGGACGCAATTTATGAGTTGTATGTTAGAATCTTCTATCTGCTGCCATTGCAGCGGTCAGGAATTTACCATCGTCTGGTAGTGGAGCAGGTAAGAGCGGAAACACAAGCGCTACATTTGCGATCGCTGATTCCTCATCTCAGGGATACCGAATTAGAAATTGTCCGACGGGGTAGAAACGCCGCTACAGGACGCCCTAAGCGACTTAATCCCGAAATTTATCAACAGGCAACTAGTTTAGAAACCTTAGTTGGCTACTTATATCTCACCGATTACCAGCGTCTAACCGAACTGTTGCAAATACTTCATATAGAAAAAGAGTGAAAACTCAATTTCATAGTAGCCACAGCAGTAGATTAGGTTCAAGAAATTGAGGTAATCGAGATTGTCAACCATACGCTATATCCATAACTAAAATGCAGAATAAACCAAGAAAAGTTAATACTTCTAGCGAACCAAATCGTGGACAACCCGTAAAACTTAAAGGTAAGCGTGTTGTTACTAATCCGACTCGTAATCCTCGGAAAATAGATAGCAAACCCACCTCTGTTGCTAATCCGACTCATAATCCTAGAAAAATAGATAGCAAACCCACCTCTGCTGCTAATCCGACTCATAATCCCAGGAAAGTAGATGGCAACACCATCTCTGTTGTTAATCCGAATCGCAATCCTCGGAAAATAGATAGCAACCCTAGTTATGGTAACTCCCGACAACGAAATAACAACTTCTCCCAAGCGTCTGTATCTACAGAATCGACAGAAGATAGCGATCTAATCTACGGTCGTCATCCAGTATTGAGTGCGTTGCAAAATCAGCGCAATCTCAACCGTCTCTGGATTACTACCCGTTTGCGCTATGATCCCAGCTTTCACCATTTTCTCTTGCAAGCGAAGGAAAATGGCACAGTGATTGATGAGGTTGAACCCAAGCGTTTAGACCATCTCACCAACGGCGCTAATCACCAAGGTGTGGCAGCACAAATTGCTCCCTACGCCTACATCGAATTACCGGATCTACTGGAACAAGCCAAATCTGTAACCGATCCCGTAATTGTCGTGGCTGACGGCATTACAGATCCCCACAACTTGGGAGCAATTATTCGTACCGCCGAAGCAATAGGCGCTCAAGGATTGGTGATTCCCCAAAGAAGGGCATCTGGGATCACTTCCACTGTCATGAAAGTGGCAGCAGGTGCTTTAGAAAATTTTGCTGTAGCTAGAGTTGTCAACCTCAGCCGCGCCTTAGAAGAATTAAAAGAAGCTGGCTTTTGGATTTATGGCACCGCTGCAAGTGGGAGCGAACCCTTGCATACAGTCAATTTTACTGGCCCAATCGTTTTGGTAATCGGCTCAGAAGGCGAAGGTCTGGGTATGTTGACTCAACGTTCTTGTGATTTCTTAGTATCGATACCTCTACAAGGTAAGACTCCTAGCCTCAATGCCTCGGTAGCAGCGGGTATGGCGCTTTATGAAATTTATCGTCAGCGATCGCAAAATACGCTGCACTTAGATAGATTACAAAAAATCTCTTTGAAAAAATAACGGTAACAGAGTATAAAGAAATGTAAAAGATAATAAAGCACCATATCGTTTAACACCCTGTAGCACGTTTACAAATTGGCGAAAATCATGAAAACCATTTGGCATAACCTCAAGGAAGTGTTGATTAACACATTCGACTACATCGGCTTGGCTTGGTGGGTAGAGATTGTGACGCAGAATCCCCGCTGCACGTACTACTTCGGGCCATTTCTGAATTCTTCTGATGCCAAATTGTCAAGCATTGGATATATAGAAGATTTGGAGATCGAAGGGGCGCAAGGAATTGTTGTGCATATCAAACGCTGCAAACCTAATACCTTAACCATCGCTGAAGACTTGGGGGAAAGATTTGACCGCAAAGTACAGCCTGCCTTTGGCGGTCAGATTTAATTTAGGCCAGAAAATGAATAGGACGCGTGGATGTGGAGATGCAAAGACATGGATACACAGATAATTCTTTGACTGCGTTACCAAGTCTTTCTTTTTCACTCACCGCGTCACCACATCTTCTCTCTCCGTTTCTTCTTCGTCAATAGTCAAAATTTTTAACTAATTCTGGGGGTTTAAGTCCCCTGCTTCTTCATCGGCAAGTTTTGTGAATCTTTCTAAATGACCGTTACGTAAACTTAATTACGTTAGCGGTAGCGAGGAAAGAGCGTCTGTAGGAGCGTAATTACGAATTAGGAATTACGAATTAGTAATTATTATTGACTACCAATTACCTGCGGATGTTCTTCCAGCCAATGGTCAATGTCTCTGAGCATCAGTTGGGGAACTTCCCACGGGAAAAGATGGGCAGTGTTGGGATAGCACTGCCACTGAGAATTTTGGAGGTGTTGAGCAGTTTGTAAGCTGGAATCAGATGTGATGTGGCGGTCTTGTTCACCAGCAAGTACTAAACTAGGACATTGAATTTGTTGCAAATCTAGAAGTCGGTTGTATCCCGATTGAATTGCAGTATAGAGGGCGCGAGTAGCAGCAGGAGAGGTTTGCAAATAAGCTGGTACTGCTTCCTTAGCAATGTAGTTGTAACTGGTAGATGTATGTTGTTGGATTAGGTAGCGAAAAAGCGATCGCTTACCAAAAGTTTCAATATTCCATTGCCAACTTGGTTTTATATAGTTCAATAAGGCAGCAACGCCAGTATATAAATTATCCTGCCAAGTTATAGGAGGATGACTACCACGGGGTTTTGCGGCTGTCGCCACCAAAATCAGCCCGGTAATCCGCTCTGGTAAACGTAATGCCAACTCCATTGCGAGAATGCCCCCAAGTGACCATCCCAATACGAGGCACTTTTCAATCTCCAAGCGGTCTAGTAGCGCTTCTAAATCAGTCAAATGGTCATTCATCTCAAAATTGCCGTTGTAGCGACTTTTGCCGTATCCACGTAAATCAGGGGCAAAAGTTTTGTAGCGTTTTGATAAATGATTGGTAAAGACAGAAAGACTACGACCAGAACCAGGATGACCGTGTAAGACCAAAATGGGGAATCCTTGACCTTGGATGTAGACATTGAGGCGTGTAGCAGTAGTAGGATTATAGCGATCGCTCATTCCTTACGATTCTCCTGTTTGTCGATACTGCCAACTGCATCGATCGCAGCTTCGAGTGCGATCGCTACATGAGTCCAATGAGTCCCCCCCTGACAATAAACCACATAGGGTTCACGCAAAGGCCCATCGGCTGATAACTCCAAAGTACTCCCTTCAATAAATGTCCCCCCAGCCATGACTACCTTGCTCTCATACCCCGGCATTTCATCTGGAATAGGGTCTAAGTAAGAACCGATGGGAGAATGCTGTTGTATTGCTTTACAGAAAGCAATTAGCTTTTCGGCAGAACCAAGTTTAATTGCCTGAATTACATCTCCACGGGGAGCCAGGGGTGCAGGATTTACTGGATAACCGAGTTTATCAAATACATAACCGGTCAGATAAGTTCCTTTCATCGCCTCTCCCACCATTTGCGGAGCCAGAAATAAGCCTTGAAACAACAGGCGATTTTGGTCAAAAGTAGCACCGCCATAACTCCCGATACCAGGAGCAGTGAGGCGACAGGCAGATGCTTCTACTAAGTCGGCGCGACCGGCGACATAACCGCCAGCGCTGACAATAGTACCACCAGGATTTTTAATCAATGACCCCGCCATTAAATCAGCACCTACGTCTGTAGGTTCCTTTGTTTCAATAAATTCACCGTAGCAGTTATCCACAAAGCAAACGGTGTTCGGGTTTTGCTGCTTTACCAAATGGACGATTTTTTCAATATCAGCAATTGATAAACTAGGACGCCAAGAATAGCCACAAGAGCGCTGAATTAAGACTAAACGAGTGTTTTCAGCCACACTAGTACTTAAAGCTTGCCAATCTATAGTTCCTTCTGAGGTTAGCTCCAATTGGCGGTAATTTATGCCAAACTCGATAAGTGAGCCTTGACCTTGACCCCGTAAACCAATGACTTCTTCAAGCGTATCGTAGGGAGAACCGACCACTGCTAACATTTCATCTCCAGGACGGAGAACACCAAACAAAGCACAGGCGATCGCATGAGTTCCCGAAACGAACTGAACTCGCACGGCCGCAGCTTCAGCACCCATAACTTCGGCAAAAACTTTATCTAAAGTTTCTCGTCCTAAATCATCGTGACCATAGCCACTTACACCAGCAAAGTGGTGTGCGCCTACACGGTGATTACGAAAAGCATCCAGCACTCGTTTTAGATTATGCTTGACCTGAGTGTCAATTCCAGAAAAAATTTCTAATAGTGCCTGTTCTGCTTGCCGCAGCTGTTCTAAGCTGTTCATCAGTTCCTCGTTCAAAAAAAATTAAATTATAGATATGCGGATTTTAAGATCCCACATACTAGGCTGGAAAATTCAAATTCAGGTTACTGCATGACAATTGCTACTTCAACCAAACCTCAAATTAACTGGGTTAATACCCTGTTTTTCATTGGACTGCACATCGGCGCTTTATTTGCCTTTGTTCCTGGTAACTTTAGCTGGACAGCAGTTGGTGTGGGTTTATTGCTGTACTGGGTAACGGGTGGTTTAGGAGTTACTCTAGGATTTCACCGCCTTGTCACCCACCGCAGTTTTCAAACTCCCAAGTGGCTAGAGTATCTCCTGGTTTTCTTCGGCACACTCTCGTGTCAAGGAGGCCCAATTGAGTGGGTAGGGACACATCGCATTCATCATTTAAACTCTGATACTGACACAGATCCCCATGATTCCAATAAAGGCTTCTGGTGGAGCCACATGGGTTGGCTGACTCATTATTGTCCCGCTCACGCTGATGTTCCTCGTTTCACCAAAGACATTGCCGAAGACCCAGTTTATCAGTTTTTAGAAAAATATTTCATTTTGATCCAGGTTGCTCTGGGAGTATTGCTTTTACTTCTGGGTGGCTGGCCGTTTGTTATTTGGGGCATTTTTGTTCGCATTGTCTGGGTTTACCACTGCACTTGGTTGGTGAACAGCGCCACTCACAAATTTGGCTATCAGAGCTATGATTCTGGTGATAAATCGACTAATTGCTGGTGGGTAGCCGTACTAGTTTTCGGTGAAGGCTGGCATAATAACCATCATGCTTTTCAATACTCAGCTCGTCATGGGCTGGAATGGTGGGAAATCGATTTAACCTGGATGACAGTTCAATTGCTACAAGCAGTTGGTTTAGCTACTAATGTGAAGTTGGCCCCAACAAAAACTAGTTAGGAGTTTGGAGTTAGGAGTTTTGAGTTACGTGAGGGTGTGAATCAGGCGTTGAAATGTTTATGTTACCGTCGATTTTTATGAGAACAAGGACGTTTCTAATTCACAATTAGGCTTGAGTTAAGAATCTAAACTCCTAACTCATCACTCCTCACTCATCACTCCTAACTCCTAACTCCTCACTTTTCAAAAGTTTATTTACGGGTGCGCTCGTGTCGGTTAGGTTGCTATAATCCGAAGCGCTAATATTAAGAAATTTTGCGGCGAGCCACTTTTTGAGTGACTTGGTGTAGGAGTTTGTTGTTTTTCAGGTGTTCATGACTACATCAATAATTAATAGCCAGAAACTAAGTGACGAGCCTGGTAATTCCGACTTCCGGCTCAAAGATATTGTCAAAACCCTGCCACGGGAATGTTTTCAGCAGAGCCGTCGCAAAGCTTGGACACAAGCATTGCTCAGTGTCTTGGCAGTTGCCTTGGGTTATTACAGCTTGATTATCACTCCTTGGTTTCTTTTGCCCCTAGCTTGGATTTTTACGGGCACTGCTTTAACAGGCTTTTTTGTAATTGGACATGATTGTGGTCACAGGTCTTTTGCCAAACGTCGTTGGGTAAATGATTTGGTGGGGCACTTCTTCATGATGCCGTTAATTTACCCCTTTCACAGTTGGCGCATTAAGCATAATTATCACCATACTCATACCAACAAGCTGGATGAGGACAACGCTTGGCATCCAATCAGACCAGAAGTATTTGAAAACTGGGATACAACCCGGCAGTCTGCTTTTAAGTTGTTCATGCGTAAACGCCTCTGGTGGGTAGGTTCCATTGGACATTGGGCTGTGGTGCATTTTGATTGGCGGAACTTCAAAACTAAAGACCAATCGAGTATCAAGCTTTCTGTGGCTGTTGTAGTTGTGTTTGCTGCGATCACTTTTCCGCTTCTTATCGCCACAACTGGTATCTGGGGATTTGTCAAGTTTTGGCTAGTGCCCTGGATGGTTTACCATTTTTGGATGAGTACTTTTACCATTGTTCACCATACTGCCGCAGATGTTCCTTTTGCGACAGCGAACAAGTGGAACGAAGCTCTAGCACAACTATCTGGCACTATTCATTGCGATTATCCGCGTTGGGTAGAAGTTTTGTGTCACGATATCAATGTTCATGTCCCTCATCATATTTCCACAGCTATTCCTTCTTATAATTTGCGGTTAGCTTACAGCAGCATCAAAGAGAATTGGCAGCCTTATCTCCATGATGAGTGTCAGTTTTCTTGGCCTTTAATGAAGCAGATTACAGACCAGTGTCAACTGTACACAACTGATGTTGGCTATAAGACTTTTGACGAGCATTATACAGAGCAATAAATAGCGCTGTGATTACACTCACGCTCTTGAATTAACGAGAGCGTTTATCATGCTGTGTTTAAATAGAATCTGGCAATTTTTTAATAACTAAAATTGTTAGGTAAATTGCCAGAAATTATCCTCTTTTGTGTTAGCGATCGCTAGTTTCGTGGGCATCCTAGAGGTGAGATTATTTTGTCTCAAATCAAGTTCCGATTTATATCTAACAAAAGAATCCAGTGCAATTAGATACCATCAGTTTCAATAATCCTCCTGGCGGTGAAACGTCTGAGGATACGACTAAATTACCTTTCACACTTGGGGATTTAAAAGCTGCAATTCCTGCTGAATGCTTTCAGCCCAATGTGACAAAATCACTTTTTTACTTCTTTCGTGACATCCTGATTATTGGTCTGCTTTATGCAGTTGCTTCTTACCTGGATTCTTGGCTTTTCTTCCCGATTTTCTGGCTAATGCAAGGAACGATGTTTTGGGCTTTGTTTGTAGTTGGGCATGACTGCGGACACCAATCTTTTTCTAAGCATAAATGGCTCAATGATTTGATTGGACATCTTTCGCACACACCAATACTTGTTCCTTATCATGGTTGGCGGATCAGCCATAGAACCCATCACAAAAATACTGGCAATATCGATAATGATGAAAGCTGGTATCCTGTGACCGAATCACAATACAAGGAGATGCCTTTAGCCCAAAAGATCGGCAGATATTATGTTTTTCTATTGGCTTATCCTGTGTATTTGTTTAAGCGTTCTCCTAACAAGGAAGGCTCCCACTTTATGCCCGGCAGTTCGCTTTTCAAGCCATCGGAAAAATGGGATGTCATCACTAGTACTGTACTTTTGATTGGTATGGTAGGTTTGCTCGGTTTCCTCACCTACCAATGGGGTTGGATGTGGTTGCTGAAATATTATGCAGTACCCTACCTTGTGTTTATAATTTGGCTCGATTTGGTGACATTCTTGCACCACACTGAGCCAGAGCTTCCCTGGTATCGTGGAGAAGATTGGACTTTCCTGAAAGGCGCGATTTCTAGTATTGACCGTGATTATGGTTTGGTTAATCATATCCATCACGATATTGGTACTCATGTCGCTCACCACATATTCCTTAATATCCCTCACTACAATTTGCTGAAGGCAACTGAGGCAATAAAACCAGTAATGGGTGAGTATTTCCACAAATCGGAAGAACCCATTTGGAAGTCATTATGGAATTCATGTGTCAGATGCCATTTTGTACCTGATACGGGTAGTAAGGTTTACTACACATCTAACAACAAGTTAGCTAAAAACTAAGATTTAGAATCCCGACTTCTTTAAAGAAGTCGGGATTCT
>NZ_JAWJTF010000261.1:0-2955 GCF_048836525.1 Nostoc sp. CALU 546 | reverse complement strand
GGGTAAACAAAAGCCCCAAGCAATTATGATTGCTTGGGGCTTGTTGTAAGAATAAACCTGGCATCGAGCTATTTTTGCGTAGGGCTACCCCTAAACTATCGTTGCCGCAGCAGCGTTTCACCTCTGAGTTCGGGAAGGGTTCAGTGTGGTTCCACCGCGCAATAGACACCAGGAAAACCTGATGGGAATTAAAAATTAAAAATGTAAAATTAAAAATGACTTTTGAAATTTTACATTTCTAATACTTCAGAAACCCTGAAGACTGCAAGTAACGCGAAACCAAATGAGTTGTGAGGTCAAGCCCTCGGTCTGTTAGCACGGCTCGGCTACATACATTGCTGCACTTCCACCTACCGCCTAAGAACGGGTGTTCTGCCCGTGACCTTACCCACTTATTGTGGTGAGAGCACTCATCTTGAGGTGGGCTTCCCACTTAGATGCTTTCAGCGGTTATCCGCTCCGCACTTGGCTACCCAGCGTTTACCGTTGGCACGATAACTGGTACACCAGCGGTGCGTTCCTCCCGGTCCTCTCGTACTAAGGAGGACTCCTCTCAATGCTCTTACGCCTGCACCGGATATGGACCGAACTGTCTCACGACGTTCTGAACCCAGCTCACGTACCGCTTTAATGGGCGAACAGCCCAACCCTTGGGACGTACTTCCGCCCCAGGTTGCGATGAGCCGACATCGAGGTGCCAAACCTCCCCGTCGATGTGGACTCTTGGGGGAGATCAGCCTGTTATCCCTAGAGTAACTTTTATCCGTTGAGCGACGGCCATTCCACTCTGCGCCGTCGGATCACTAAGGCCTACTTTCGTACCTGCTCGACTTGTCAGTCTTGCAGTCAAGCTCCCTTTATGCCTTTACACTCGTCGCACGGTTTCCAAGCGTGCTGAGGGAACCTTTGCGCGCCTCCGTTACCTTTTAGGAGGCGACCGCCCCAGTCAAACTGCCCACCTGAAACTGTTCCCTGACCGGATAACGGTCATGGGTTAGAATTCTAGCTTCGCCAGAGTGGTATCTCACCGTTGGCTCCATATTCCCCACAAGGAATACTTCATCGCCTCCCACCTATCCTGCGCAAGCCAAGCCCGAACACAATTCCAGGCTACAGTAAAGCTTCATAGGGTCTTTCTGTCCAGGTGCAGGCAGTCCGTATCTTCACAGACATTCCTATTTCGCCGAGTCTCTCTCTGAGACACCATCCAGATCGTTACGCCTTTCGTGCGGGTCGGAACTTACCCGACAAGGAATTTCGCTACCTTAGGACCGTTATAGTTACGGCCGCCGTTCACCGGGGCTTCGGTCGCTAGCTTCAAGGTTTCCCCCTGACCAACTTCCTTAACCTTCCGGCACTGGGCAGGCGTCAGCCCCCATACTGCGTCGATTTGACTTTGCGGAGACCTGTGTTTTTGGTAAACAGTCGCCTGGATCTCTTCACTGCGACCCACGTCTTAGGTGGGCACCCCTTCTTCCGAAGTTACGGGGCCATTTTGCCGAGTTCCTTAGAGAGAGTTATCTCGCGCCCCTTGGTATTCTCAACCTCCCTACCTGTGTCGGTTTCGGGTACAGGTAACTGTAAGTTAACGTGTTTAGAGCTTTTCTTGGAAGCTAGACTATGCCACTTCCCCACCGTAGTGGGTCGTACTCACGCCTCAACTCGAAACGTTTTCGCCGTCTCTCAACATCTTGACGCTTGAACCGGTAACCAACATCCGGCTGACAATTATCTTCTCCGTCCCTCTGCACAACCTACAATCAGTACGGGAATTTTAACCCGTTGTCCATCGACTACGCCGTTCGGCCTCGCCTTAGGTCCTGACTAACCCTCCGGGGACGAACCTGGCGGAGGAAACCTTAGGGTTTCGGGGCATTGGATTCTCACCAATGTTTGCGCTACTCAAGCCGACATTCTCACTTCCGTTTCGTCCACAGCTGCTTGCCGCTACTGCTTCTACCTACGACGGAACGCTCCCCTACCGATTAACATAAGTTAATCCCACAGCTTCGGTACATCGCTTAGCCCCGTTCATTTTCGGCGCGAGAGCGCTTGACTAGTGAGCTATTACGCACTCTTTCAAGGGTGGCTGCTTCTAGGCAAACCTCCTAGTTGTCTGTGCACTCTCACCTCCTTTATCACTTAGCGATGATTTGGGGACCTTAGCTGGTGGTCTGGGCTGTTTCCCTCTTGACAATGAAGCTTATCCCCCACTGTCTCACTGGCAATGTGTGCTCTGGGTATTCAGAGTTTGTCTCGATTTGGTACCGGTCTCCCAGCCCGCACCGAAACAGTGCTTTACCCCCCAGATATAATCATTACCGCTGCGCCTAAACACATTTCGGGGAGAACCAGCTAGCTCCTGGTTCGATTGGCATTTCACCCCTAACCACAACTCATCCGCTGATTTTTCAACATCAGTCGGTGCGGACCTCCACTTGGTGTTACCCAAGCTTCATCCTGGCCATGGTTAGATCACCAGGGTTCGGGTCTATAAACACTGATTATCGCCCTTTTCAGACTCGGTTTCCCTTTGGCTCCAGCATTCTCGCTTTAACCTACCAGTGCCTATAAGTCGCCGGCTCATTCTTCAACAGGCACGCGGTCAGACTTTTAATAGTCCTCCCACTGCTTGTAAGCTAACGGTTTCATGTTCTATTTCACTCCCCTTCCGGGGTTCTTTTCACCTTTCCCTCGCGGTACTGGTTCACTATCGGTCACACAGTAGTATTTAGCCTTACGAGGTGGTCCTCGCTGATTCACATGGGATTCCTCGTGCCCCATGCTACTCGGGATTCAGCTACTATCCTTTGCCTTTCGACTACAGGACTTTCACCTTCTTTGGTGCAGTATTTAGCTGCTTCGTCTAGCCTCCAGATTCGATATCGCTGTCCCACTACCCCAATCGGTAAACCAATTGGTTTAGGCTCTTCCCCTTTCGCTCACAACTACTCA
>NZ_JAWJTF010000207.1:0-4248 GCF_048836525.1 Nostoc sp. CALU 546 | reverse complement strand
CCCTTACCAGGGCTACGAGCTTATGCTCAAAAGCCCAACCGTAAAGGGAAAAATGTCTCGGTAATTGGTGCCATTAGCTTAAAAGGACTGCTGACCCAGTGGAGTGGTTTAGGTTCTATCGATGCCTTGACCTTTGATGCCTTCATCTCTCAAAAGCTCGTACCTCAGCTTTGGACTGGTGCAGTCGTTCTAATGGATAACTGCTCGATCCATAAAAGTGATGAACTTGAAGCTTTGATCATCGCTGCTGGCGCGAGCCTCATTTATCTCCCCCCCTACTCTCCCGATTTTTCACCGATTGAGAATTGTTGGTCTAAGATTAAGAACATTCTCCGTCGTATCGGTGCAAGGACATACACTGATTTACTCCAGGCATTAGATACGGCATTCGCAGAAGTGACGATAGAGAATTTACTCGGTTGGTTTACTCACTGTTGCTACTGTACTTCAGAAGACTGATAACCGCTATATCAATTTATCAACTCCCGAACGTCGCATTGAACGCTTAGAAATTCTGCTGTGTCAAAAAGTCTACAAAGGCGAGGACATATCTGAATGTCTGCAAGTTTTAGAGTACTTGAAAAATCGCACGACTCAGCAAAAGTTAGAGTCTGTTTTCTTTAGGCGAGTTCAGTCTCAACTGACCTCCAACTCGTGGAAAATAATTGGTCAGGCTACCTTAATCTCCCTAGTCGCTATTTCTTGCTATTTTGCCATGTATAAAATAGCTACTTCATCAATATCTAGTAATTCTTCGTCGGAATTATCTCAGGGCAAACAATTATCAAAAAACACCCCACCACACGGTAAAAAACATCACAAATAAACATAATCGCAGTGCGGTATATTTATAAGAAGAATTCAGAAGTCAGGAGTCAGAATTCAGCATGAATTCTGTACGAGTGGTTCATGAATATTGGTTAAAACCGTACTTCGTCCCGCTACGCTAACGCCCGAAGTCAAGCGAAAAAATTAAAATATTCTTCCTGAATTAAAACTTCATCCCTTCATGGGTGGAGTATTCTGACTCCTGAATTCTGACTCCTGACTCCTTTTTATTTACTGCACTGCAATTATTGACTATGATATTCCATCAGCAATCTCTAAAATCTTTCAAGTTAACGAAGTAAAAAGGCAGTTTATGAATATTTGCTTTCATACCCAAGGTGAGGCGATCGCTTTCTTTCACATATTCAGGCCAAATCACTGCATTTGATGGATAAAAACTTTCTTTACAGCGTAACTCACCTACTTTAATAAGAGGTGTCCTTGTCGAAAGGCAAACTGTCTTCCGGCTCAAAGTTACGCAGGTCTTGCTCCATCTGCTGCCGACGTTGAACGTAGGTTCTGCTGTTTCCAATCCTCCCTTCCATCAACCATTCACCAAAGTTGATGCCTTGTTCTACGTGTGAGGCAGACATTTTATTATAATGATCAACCTCCATTTTCTTACGCCACTCAAGCTGCTCTAGCGCACTTTCACTGATGCCAATTTTCTGAGCATATTCTACATATTCAGGTCTGAGAGAACCATCTGGGTTAAACTCCTTTTTCTCTTGTTCAGTGAAGAAATCGTAGGCTGTGTAGATTGGCCACGGCTCTGGATCAGTCTCATCCAGGTGCTTCCACTCGTCATACTCTTCTTTTACTCTACGAGCATAACTATCAATTGCTCCTGGATGTGCGCCAAGAGATAACTTTTGTTGTCTTACTTCATCTTTTAAAGTTCCATCTGCATTGAATTCTTCCTTATGCATATTTATCCAACGCTTAATTCTCGACATACAAACCTCTCAAGAGATTAACCAAGTTTCATGAACTTATTAAAACCATGACTCTGGAAATTAAACATTTTGATCCCAGGCTCAATCAATGGATTTATACAGATGAGCGTCAAACTATTTTAACTGAAAATCTCAGTAATACTTTGCTGGAATTTTACTTTCCTGATAAAAAATTCTCATTTGGACATTCAGATGAATACAGTACAGATAAAGAATTAAAAAATCATCCAGATGGACACATTTTACTATTATCTTCAAAAACTCGCTTACTTTATGGAGAAAAGGAATGTTTAGAAACGATTCAAAAAATTTGTCCAGATAGTAAAGACCGTGGGGCTTATGGTTCCATCTTCCTTGGGGCTTGTAAAAATGCGATTCACGAAAAGCTAAACATTCTGGTAGTAGATGATTCTACTGAGAACAGGGGTGAGAATGGAGGAATATTATCGAATGATTTGGCATATAAATTAGTTGGAGATTGTTATGGGCAGATTTCAACACAACTTTATGACAAAGTAACCTTAAGAGAATCCCAAACAGATAAAAGCTATCGTGTAATTCAGCATCGATTCGGCTGGAGGGAAGGAGACGGAGAAGATACTACTAAGTACCGTTTTGGCAAAGGAACACTCCGACCATACAGACTAGATAGAATAGAATATGTAGACCCGAACAATGAACCAAAAATCGATATAATTCTCCCAGTAAGCAGTTTTAAGGGAACAGACAAGGATAGACCCAAAGGCCCCACTAAACCTCAAATTCAACCAGGATTATATCAGCAAAATATTTGGTTAGCTGAAAAAGGGCAATCTCAGCAAGGTCAGATGTCTATCTCCCAAGTGCTGGCATCTTTCCCCCAAGGGATTAAAGATTTTGCTGAGGAACTAGAGGTACAAGCCCAAAGATTAGCCTCTATTCAAGATGACCCAAGAATTGTTGCTGCTTACTATTGTGAAAGATACGAAAAACGCAAAGAATCATTGAACCAAAGTAAATTAAAAATAGGAGAGGTCACAAACCAAGAAATAGATGTTAAAAACTTAGGAAAAAATGACGATTTAGATACAGATGAGGAATTAGATGACGAGAATACTAAAGATGACTTGTTCATGTACAAACTCATTAAAGCTGATTTACTAGGGCATCAGCAGCTTTTAGAAACTGAGAAGGTCAAACAGGAATTAAACCGTTTTGTACAAAGTGAGTGGCGAGATATTGCTATTGGGAAAACGCTTACTTTTGACCGAGCAATGATTATTCCTTCCAAGGAACTCAAAAATGGTGAAATTTGTGTCCCTTGGCTTGATGAGCAAGAAAAAATTCTTAACTTCCGTTCTCCTTTCCTGAACTCCAATGGTTTGTGTGTTTCTAATAATAAACACGTTGAAGACCGTGTTGCTCCAGATGGGAAATCTTTGCAAGGCATAATTGTAGTTAATGACGAAGACCACAAGCGTATACAAGCAAGAATTACAGAGTTAGAAGCACTCTTGGTTGATGTTGATTTTATCGACCCAGCAGAAACCGAATCAGAGCGGCAAGCACGAGACTACGATGGTGACTGCATTGGTGTAGCACGAGCTAGCTTATATCCTAATCTGACAGCAGAGGCAGAGCGAAGAAATCTTCCCCAAAACGCCTATTCGCCCACAGTCAAGCTCAAAAAACAATCATTTTATTTGGAAGATGGAACCCAACCCCCATTTGAAAAAATCGCTATCCACATGAGCGATAGCATCAGCGTAGGTATAATCAACAATCAAGTGACAGCACTGGAGGCATTAGAATCAGAAATTGAGGTACTTAAAACTTACGGTACCTTAGAACAACAATCAACTTATTTAGACCAAGTTTCTAGTCATTATAAAGTCCTATTTGAGCAAGAACACCAGAAAGAGCCAAAGTTAATCCGAGAAGAATATAAATCTTATATGCAAGGGTTTGTTGAACTTGCTTTGGGTCAAAGAACTCCAGAGATTATTCAGCAGGCAATGGATGTTAACCGCCTGATGTACCGAGAAATGATCGGTGAGGGGTGTTATCAAAACCAAATAGCGGTTGATTTATTCAAAAGTGCTAAAAAACCTGAGATGGATAAAATCCGGGAAAACAGTCGCTACTTGTATCGTGATGTTAATTATATTAAAGATAAGAAATTAAAAACAGTTTATTTAAGTACAGGGATAACACCAAAAGGTTACTCACCAGTAGAATTATTAATTAGCCAAACCAATAAATATTTCCAAGAATCACAGTTAGAATCGCGTCCGATCGTCCAGTTTAAAGACTTATTCAAAGGAGTAGAATTTACACCACAGCAAAAATTTGCAGCAGTTGCCGCCAAGTACGAGTTTGATCGGAAATTCAACGCAGCGGTTCGTGCCTCAAGGCGGCGAGAAACAGAGTCTGGCCCTAGCGCAATTGTTCAAACAGATTCAGGAACGCAACTCGAAATTACCAA
>NZ_JAWJTF010000028.1:0-87471 GCF_048836525.1 Nostoc sp. CALU 546 | reverse complement strand
TACAACAACAGTGGTAATATCGAACTTTGTGGAGGCAACATCTAGTTGACGAATTACTGAGTTGTTAGTTTTCACAACTGATTTTCCGTAATCTTCCTCACTTTTAACTCCTAATACCAATTTTGTATGAAGCTGCATAGAATTAGATCCCCCCTAGCCCCCCTTAAAAAGGGGGGAACTGGAAAAACATCTATCAAAGTCCCCCTTTTTAAGGGGGATTTAGGGGGATCGAGATATGTGCAACTTTACATTAAATTGGTATAACTTATAACTCCTAACTCCTAACTTAAAACGCAACCTGATGGCTCAAGCTCTCGATCAAGTCGATTACGATACTCTCGATGCCGCAAAACGACGCTTCATCGATGCTGCAAAACGCACACTTGGCTTTGCAAGCAATTACGGCATTGTCCCCGCGTCGGGTCTGGGAGCAAGCGCTAATGCTTTCAGCTTCAACCTCGCTCCGTTTCTGGAGGCGGGGGCTAGAGAACTTTCTATGACACTTGTCCCCGAAGGTCTGGGCACCGCAGACGATACCCGCCCTGATGACCTCTCCGAAGAAGAACTTCGACGATTCTGGTGGAATATTGGGATCAAGATTATCTCGTGTTTGACGAACGACGCTGCAACTTCTGGTATGCAGACTATACTTCTCGGTCTTTATCTGCCGTCGAGTACTCCTGAAACGATCTTTACCCCCGCTTTCCTTGATGGGTTTCTGGATGGAGTGGTTGAGGGGTGCAAACGAGTGGGGTGTGTTTATCTCTCTGGGGAAACTCCTCAACTAAAAACTAAGATGATTCCAGGGCGGCTCGACATCGCCGGCTCGGTTTTTGGGGTTATGCCGGCTGGTGTCGCTCCCATTGATAGCTCACGTCTGGATGCCGGAAATACCATTGTTCTCGTCGAGAGTTCGGGCCCCCATGAGAACGGCTTTACCCCACTGCGAAAGCTCGCCGAATCGCTCCCTGATGGCTATAGAACAAAACTTCCAAGTGGGAAGGAGTTCTGGGAAGCGATGAATGCTGCGTCGTATCTCTACACGCCCCTTGTACAAGCAGTACTTGGTGAGGGAATTCGTCCCACGGCGATGGAAAATATTACTGGTCATGGCTGGCAAAAACTGATGCGGTCGGTGAAGCCGCTTCGGTACGTCATTGAAACAATGCTCCCAGTGCCAGAGATATTTACGTTTGTCGAGGGTCATCTTGAAGGCGGGGCTGAGACGATGCTTTCTGTGTTCAATTACGGTGCAGGATTTGCATTCTATACAGAGTCGGAGCAGGATGCCGAAAGGATCGTTTTGCTTGCAAAAGAACATCAACTCTCGGCTGTGATTGCCGGAAGGGTTGAAGCATCTCTTGCCCGCGAGGTGGTAATAGAACCTCTTGGAATCACCTTGAAGGGAGATTCTTTTGGGATTGCGCGAGGGGTATAATCAACCGCAAGCGTAGGCATAGCCCGTCGTAGACATCGCTAGTTTTTCCAAGCTTTGTAGACTTACAAAGAAAGGCAGGGGGCAGTAGGCAAGAGGAACCCATGTTTATAAAACATGGGATTGTAGCAAGGACGCTTTGTATATCGGGCTACGCGTCTCGATCCAATTCTTTTTTTTGACTGGGCAATGACCCAGAACTAAATAAAGTTTTCTTCTTTCTACCTTCTACCTTCTGCCTCCTGCCTCCTACGGCGGGCTACGCCTACGCTAAAGTCATTACTGGTTAAATAAAAGCAGTGTAATCACTGTTATCAATAACATTTTTACACACAACATAGGATTGCATTTTAGGCTTGTTAGAGATCAAAACTCTACCAAGACTCTAGTATCTAAGACATTTACCACAGATGCTAGAGAGATGCTATAGGCATACTTATGAAATTTTGGATGCATTATTTATTACTACTTAAAGTTAAAGTAGTCCAAAACACCCATGACCACTGAGGTTAAGATTTGCTAACGTAGTCTTAACATATTGAAAAATTTGCTGAAAAAGCTGAGAAAGTAGCAGCCGACACTAAATTTTTAGTGCTGGATATTTCTCATCTGTAGATGTGGCGTTTTAGTGTGTTGAGAATTTATATATTTTATTCAGAGGGGGTTATGGCTGTAAATTTGGCCCGGACTACTGCTTCCACAGAACTTTTGAAGCAAATATTCCATAACATTGATGCACACAGTTGTCCAAGGTTATTCAACTTTCACATGCACACTGTCTACTCGGATGGGAGGTTGCAGCCGAGTGGATTGATGGAACAAGCGATCGCTATTGGTCTAAAAGGGTTAGCCATCACCGATCATCATGGTATTATCGGCTATCAAGCTGCACTTGCTTGGTTAGAAGACTGGAAGTGGAATAATCCTGGTGAAAGCACTCCTCATCTGTGGAGTGGCGTGGAAATCAATGCCAACCTTTTGGATATAGAAGTTCATATTTTGGCTTACGCTTTCGGGACAGAACACCCTAGTATGAAACCCTATCTGCAAAGAAGGGCGACTACAGGCCAAGAATATCAGGCAAGTAACGTGATTGCCGCTATTCATGAAGCCGGGGGGTTGGCAGTTCTGGCTCATCCAGCCCGTTACAAGCGATCGCATTTTGACTTAATTCCAGCTGCGGCCGATAAGGGGATCGATGGCGTGGAAAGTTTCTACGCCTACAATAACCCTAGTCCCTGGCAACCCAGCATAGTGGAATCAGAACAAGTGCAAAAGTTAGCTGATGAATACTTTCTTTTCAATACCTGTGGTACTGATACCCACGGCTTGAGCCTGCTACAACGTTTGTAAAGATGAATCCATTTTTTTTCAACTCTCCTGGTTCAATCTGCCAGGAGGTTATTCTATTTTGGATTTTGGATTTTGGATTTTGGATTATTCAACAAGGGACTATAGCAATAGGCTTGGGTTAAGGGCGGTTGGCAAAAATTTTGGGTTTTCGAGACGCGGTAAATCGCCGTCTCTACAAGTGTTTTGGTCTTATCTGAACTGTATTGAGGACTATAGTCGATTCTTGGTAGGAATCACAATCATTGAGAAATAGGGTACTTCATCTGGATTAACTTCATCCAGGGGTATGATTCGTTGCTGTGATGTTGATGCCCGCTCAATATATCTTGCTCGTGATGCTAGCCCTAATTTATGCAGGATATCTCGTACTTTGGTAAAGTGGCGACCTAGCTTCATAATTGCCGCTGCGTCGGTCATTAGCAGATGTGTAGTCAGTTCTTCTGCTGGCAATGGGGCGGGTAAGACGGTGAGAATATCGCTGTAGTAAGTGAAAGGTACACCCAAGGCTACCGGACAAGCCATCAGCGAGGAAACTCCGGGGACAACTTCTGTTTCGTACTGGTCACATAACCGCGTGAACAGGTACATGAAGGAACCATAGAAAAATGGATCGCCCTCACATAGCACTACGACATCTCGACCTGCCGCTAAATGGTCGGCGATTGGTTCAATTTCTTTGTCATAAATAGACTTTGCTTTTTCTGGTTCCAAAGCGCGGGGGAGATGAAATAGCACCTCGATTTGATTGCCAGGAAGATATTGCGCCACGATCGCTCTGGCAATACTTTCTTTATCTGTGGCTGATTGATAAGCTACCACAGGAGCCGCACGTAATAACCGCAGTGCCTTCAAAGTTAATAGTTCTGGATCGCCTGGGCCGACACCAATTCCATAGAGACGACCTTTGGGTTGTATATTCATTCTTCCTCCGTTGCCAGGGCGTTAACTGCTGCTGCCGCGATCGCACTTCCACCGCGCCGACCGTGTAAGGTTAAAAATGGTACATTTCTGCTATCTGCTGCCAGTGCGGCTTTTGATTCTGCTGCACCGACAAACCCCACTGGAAAGCCTAAGATAATCGCAGGTTTTGCCGCTCCTGCATCAAGCATTTCTAATAGTCGGAAAAGTGCTGTGGGCGCATTACCAATTGCGATTACTGATCCTTCCAGGTGCGATCGCCATAATTCTAGAGCTGCTGCCGACCTTGTAGTACCCATACGCTGGGCAAGTTCTGGCACTTCTGGCTCGTTGAGGGTACAGATAACTTGATTGTTTGCAGACAACCGCCGCCTGGTAACGCCATCGGCAACCATCCGGCAATCGCACAGAATTGGCGCTCCATTTGCTAGTGCTGCCCTTGCGGATTGTACTGCTGTTGGTGAATATCCCAAGTCAGTGACAATATCCGTCATTCCACAGGCATGGATGAGACGTACAGCAACTTTTGCTACATCTGGTGGCAACACATCTAGGTTCGCTTCTGACCGGATGATTGCAAAGGAATTACGGTAAATTTCGTTGGCATCTCGAATATAGTCGGGCATTAAATTTTGGATTTTAAATTTTGGATTTTGGATTGACGTATAAAAAGCGAAAGGCTTAGATTGCCAACTTCTCTAAATTGAAGAAGAATTCTGTTTTGTTAAATAATTGCTGTAATTGTGTCAGTGCATATCGATTAGCAAATTCTCCAAAAGACTCATCAGAATTTAAGCGTTGAATTTTATATACATATAGCATCCGCTCTATCAATGCAGGTAGTTCGGCAAAAGTTACATATTGATATAGTTCACGTCCGAATTTATGTTTGCTGTCACCAACATAAACGTGATAGCCCTCTACGGTTTCATTGTCAACTTCAATGCTGACGCCGAGGAGAGTAATATCACTCTTGCTATGCTGGGCACAGGATTTTTCGCAGCCAGTGAAGTGGATATTAACTGGACAATCGAGAGGAACGCGAGTTTTAAGATACTCCGCTAATGCCAACGCATGACTTTTGGTATCCGTAGCCGAAGAGGCGCAACCTTTTTTACCAGAACAAGCAACTAATGCACTCTGGATGTTGGTTACAGAGGAATCTAATCCTAAGAAAGCAATTTCGCTTTGGACATCAGCCACCCATTGCTGAGGAATATCTGTAAGAAGCAAATTTTGCCAAGGGGTTAGCCTGAGAGTTCCACTGCCATATTTTGCTGCTAAATCCGCTAAACCCCCCATCTGTCTACTCTCCAATCGCCCAAGGGGCAAGACAACACCAATGTAAAATAAGCCTTGCTGACGTTGGGGATGGATACCAATATGCTGATATTTCGCATTTGACCTCTTCCCCAACCCCTCTCCTACAAGGCTACCGTGTACACACGAATCGGAGTTACTTTGAGATCCGGGTTTTACCCCCCTTAATCCCCCCTTGGAAAGGGGGGAAACAAGAAAATCTAGTTCCCTCCCCTTTCCAAGGGGAGGGTTAGGGTGGGGTAATTTGAGAACTTGTAGTGATTCGATAACTTGTGTGTACACCGTAGCTCCTACAAGGAGAGGGGAGAATTTCTCCCCCGGTTGGGGGGTTAGGTCTTTTCTTATTTCACTACAGAAAAGCGGGAAAGGTAAACACTGTTCAACTTCCTGGAGATAATTTTCACAACCCAAAGTATTGAGTAACTCTCTCAGACGTAGACGCCGCTTACTTGTAGTATTACTATGAGCTAGATACACATCCGCCAAAGCTGCCAAGACTGGCAAACATTCCTCTGGTGGTAACAAAATTCCCGTATCGCTGGGCGGTTGACCCTTCTCGCCGACACTGAGATAGAGACGAAAGTAAACATTATCGTCAACTAAGACAGCAACAAAGGCGATATCATTCAAGCGATCGCACACCCGAATTATCCCACCACCATCAAAGCAAACGCTAAACTTTGCCGACAGTCCCGAAAGCGCCGGATGTGCAGCAATATAATCATCCCAACTTTGGACAAAAGGGCGAGTGTCGATTAATTCTTGGGGATCGATACCAGCAGTTGGACTGGTCATAATATTGCGGATTTGGTCTACAACAGTATTGCCAGAACCCAATCCCATATCTTGTAGGTACTTCAGAACCTCAGCATTTATCCCGGTGCGGATTTCACGGACTTGCAGATTAGCTCGATTAGTCACATCTATATAGCCGCCACCGTGTTGTTCTGCTATATCTGCGATCGCACGGCACTGCTGACTACTAATAATTCCACCCGGTATTCTTATGCGAGATAATATACCATCTGCGGCGGGAGTAGGATAAAACAGGCCAGGACAAGTGGCAAATCCAGAAAGCAAATTTAGAACTCCTTCCCCGTGCAACGCAGGGAGTAGACGGTGAGTGTGTCTTGAGGACATCCTGAGAGTTGGCATTCTGACTTGGGTGATCCCATCACAGCTGCGGCACAGTCCCGGAATTTCACCGGAGTTTCCCAAATCTCAGCTTTAGTAATTTAGATTTTGTTTTGGTTATGGATATTAACCAGACATCATCCAGATAATTATTTTACATTACCATAGCCATAAATTTTACCTTAGCTTATCTACTGCCGTTTTAAGTGGTTGATGGCTACGTTGGTGCGATCGCATGGTGAGTTTTTGTTTTTATCCCCTTGCGGGGTAGTGCGATCGGAAAGTTGCATAGAAAAAAACAAAGACCTACCGCACGTCAGAGAATGGTTTCCATCCCCTTTCGGGGCGATGCGATCGTAAAGTAATCATTTAAATTCAAAGAACTACAATACTTTGAATCCGTTTCCATCCCCTTTCGGGGCGATGCGATCGTAAAGCCAAAAGTGCGAGCAGTAATGCTGTAGCCATCGCGTTTTCATCCCCTTTCGGGGCGATGCGATCGTAAAGTTGGAGACGATGTTTTTTCTGCTGGAGCCACCTATACGTTTCCATCCCCTTTCGGGGCTATGCGATCGTAAAGGCAACCTACAGCTGTTACGAATGTCGTTGCACCTACTAACAGTTTCCATCCCCTTTCGGGGCGATGCGATCGTAAAGTTTTTTATGTAGTTTCGTTTGGAGCTTTTTCTCGTTTCCATCCCCTTTCGGGGCGATGTGATCGTAAAGCAAACTCAGGCATTAATGCCTATTACATGATTGGTTTCCATCCCCTTTCGGGGCGATGTGATCGTAAAGACCACAGGAAAATTTGACAAAAGAACAAGATAACGTGTTTCCATCCCCTTTCGGGGCGATGTGATCGTAAAGCTTACATTCAGCGGTTTTTTGGTTTTGTGATTCTGAGGTTTCCATCCCCTTTCGGGGCGATGTGATCGTAAAGCAGTGGTTTAAAACCTTGGAGGCGTTTGCTCCCAAGTTTCCATCCCCTTTCGGGGCGATGTGATCGTAAAGTCTGTGAAAAGCGAAATGCCTACACTACTGTACAGTTTCCATCCCCTTTCGGGGCGATGTGATCGTAAAGAGTTCACTTCTGGAAGCCTTACAGGGAGAGGGTTTGAGATACCCAAATCGACACCACTTTTTTGAATGTCAATAACTCCCAATAAATTCTCAATAACTCTTCACCTTCACAGGCTGGAAAGCTTGCTGTGTAAATAATCGACACCACTCAACGAAATTATGCGGTTTTCAAGGTTCTGGCGAGTGGTGTCGATGAGTTCAACACATTTGGAAAAAGGGTATAGCATTTTACCTGTGGTTGTCAAGATTTTGTCAATCTGACTCCTGTTAGCGATAGCGGGGCGTTTAGCCCATTCTGAATTCTGAATTCTTCTTCAAATCAACAATTTTCTCCTGATGTTTCACAAGCGCCAATACTCACCCAACGGCTAGAACCATCTTCCCAATGTTCTTTCTTCCATATTGGTGCATTGTGTTTGAGCGTATCAATAGCATATTGGCAAGCTTCAAACGCCTCACTCCGATGAGGACAACCCACTGCTACTAAAACGCTGATTTCCCCAACTCGCAAACGTCCAACGCGATGATAAATCGCTACTCGATTCACATCAGAGGTAGATAAACGAATATCAGCAGCAATTTGATAAAATATCCGCATTGCCATCGGTTCGTAAGCTTGATACTCTAAAGCAACCACAGGTTTTCCATCGGTTTGATTGCGAACCATACCACTCATCACAACCACAGCACCGTTGGCTGGATCATCAGACTTGGTGTAGATTTCTTCGAGAGATAATGGTGCAAAGGTAATGGCAAAACTATCTTCGGATCTTGGTTTAACAGCAGAGGCTAGTGTAGTTGTCATAACTGCATTGATACTATGTGGGCTTTTTCTATTCTCTCTGAACTGAGCATTACTGGTCTATGTTTTATAAGAAGAATTCAGAACTCAGGAGTCAGAAAACAGGTATGAATTTTGAACTTCATAGTGGATGAATCCAGAGGTTTAAGACCCCCACTAAATCTGCATATTTAGTGGTGCAACAATTCAGTAGCGGGTCGTAATCCCGCACTGATTCATTCTGACTCCTGAATTCTGACTCCTGAATTCTGACTTCTGAATTCTGACTCCTGAATTCTGACTCCTGAATTCTTCATCAAGGCTTAAAAATTCTCTTCTCAGAGTAAAAATGTTTTTTTATGTTAGCGGAAAATAATAATGCCGCAAATCTTCTAAAATTTACTTAAAATAACCAAATTACACTGTTATCCTCTTCAATGCATATTATTATAATTAAAGCGGTCAAGTTATCTGCTTGTTCGCGTCTTGAAATAATTGGATAGTCATGGACACTTAAGAGGTTGTTTGAAAAGTGTTTCGCTGTGATTTTAGGCACTTTATATCCCCCCTAAACCCCCTTAAAAAGCTACGGTTGTCAAATTACCCCCCTTAATCCCCCCTTGTAAAGGGGGGAAACCGGAAAATCTTATCTTGTTCCCTCCCCTTTGCAAGGGGGGAAACCGGAAAATCTTATCTTGTTCCCTCCCCTTTGCAAGGGGAGGGCTAGGGTGGGGTAAAACCTTGGTTAATCAGCTATTTCAGACTTGTGTGTACACCGTAGCCTAAAAAAGGGGAACCAAAATCAAAGTCCCCCAATTTATCGGGGGATTTAGGGGGATCTAAAATTTTTGATCCCGAAAAGAGGACTTTTCAAACATTCTCTAAGATATTGATGGCAATCCCCACCTACAAAAAGGTCGATAAATACGCGTTTCTTAGTAACACGAGGACAAGTTGTCACTCAGCAATAGTTAGGAACAATTTCATGAAATCTTTCGTGTGTAACAATGAATCAGCGAGACTTGAGGCTTTGCGTCGATACCACATTCTCGACACTCCACCAGAAGAAGCATTCGACGATTTAGCATTCTTAGCCGCACAGATTTGTAACACACCGATCGCCTTGATTAATCTAATTGACGCTAACCGTCAGTGGTTCAAAGCCAAGGTGGGGTTGAATTTACCGGAAATGCCACGAAATAACGGGTTCGACTCGATTTGTATGGAAAGTGGCGAAGTTTTGATTATTCCCGACACCTTAGCCGATAAACGATTTGCGACAAATCTCCTAGTTACTTCTGCTGAGTTTGCTGTGAGATTTTATGCTGGTGTACCTTTGTTAGCACCGGGAGGAGAAGCGATCGGGACTCTGTGTATAGTTGATCGCGTACCACACCAAATCAGTCTCCAACAGGTGGAAGCGCTGCAAACTCTGAGCCGTGTGGTAGTTAGACAACTAGAAATCCGACGGAACTCAGTTGAACTAGCAAGCGTGCAACAGGAGTATAATCAGGCACGGGAAGCATTGCTGGATATTGTCAGTGATGCGATCGCTGTGCAAGATTTGTCTAACAAAATTTTATTATGGAATAAAAGTGCTGAAAAACTTTATGGCTGGAAGCCAGAAGAAGCTATAGGTAAGCAGTCCGATGAACTTTTATCTATTGAATCTTTGACGCAACACCTAGAAATTTGTCAGACTGTTGTAAGAAATGGTTTTTGGCAAGGTGAGTTACACAAAACCAGCAAATCTGGCAAAAAACTGATTGTTGAAAGTCGCTGGACGCTGATCAAGGATGAGCATTTTCAAGCTAAATCAATTCTTGTCGTTGATACTGATATTACCCAGATAAAACAACTGGAAAAGCAATTTTTTCATGTTCAACGCATGGAAAGTATCGGTACTCTTGCTAGTGGTATTTCTCACGATTTAAATAATTTGTTGTCACCAATTTTGATGTCAGTGCATCTGATCAAAGCTAAAAGCCGCGATCAACAAATTAATCAGATGCTATCAATAATAGAAAGCAATGCCAAACGTGGTGCTGATTTGGTTAAGCAAGTGCTGTCATTTGCTAGGGGAATTGAAGGCGATGTCCAAGGACAAACGGCTACCCGTCAACATAGCGTGCTTCAAGTCAAGCACCTGATTTTAGAAATGCGGCAAATTATCTCACAAACATTTCCTAAATCAATTGCAGTGTACACCGAAATTCAGGAGGAATTGTTACCCATTTGTGCCGATAGTACCCAACTGCATCAGGTACTCATTAATTTGTGTCTCAATGCGCGGGATGCCATGCTTACAGGTGGAACTTTAACAATATCTGCCGAGAATATTTGGATTGATGAAACTTATGCGAGTATGCATATAGAAGCTACAGTTGGTGCTTACATTATCGTGAAAGTTGCTGATACAGGATTTGGAATTAGCAAAGAAATATTAGATAGAATATTTGAACCATTTTTTACAACAAAAGAGTTGGGAAAAGGTACGGGACTTGGACTATCAACAGTCATGGCAATTATTAAAGAACATGGTGGTTTTATCACTGTATCAAGTTATGTCGGCAAGGGAACAGAATTTAAGGTGTACTTGCCAGCAGTTAATCAAGCTCCAATGCAGTCGTTAGAAGACATAGAAATACCGATTGGTTCTGGAGAATGCATTTTAGTTGTAGATGATGAAGCTGCCATTCAGGAGATTACTAAAACATCCTTAGAAAACTATAATTACACTGCAATTACTGCTAGTGATGGGATGGAAGCATTAGCAATTTATGTCCAATATAAAGAGAAAATTAGTGCTGCAATTATTGATATGATGATGTCCAAAATGGATGGAGCAACTACCATTCGCACATTGCAAAGTATCAATCCGCTATTGCCGATTATTGCTGTTAGTGGACTGGTAACAAGTGAGCAAGTACCAATCGAGAAAACAGCCGAATATACCGCCTTTTTACCTAAACCTTATACAACGCAAGAATTATTGAAAACCCTAAATGCAGTTATTAGTCATTAATCTGCACCATCTAGCCGATCGCAGTCATATCTACCTTTAATCTCTTGATTAAAAAAGCTGCCAATTGAGTTAGAGGAATGTAAATCTTCCCAAGTATCCTCGTCTATGCCTAAGTATTGATAAACAGCCCCGCTTTGAAACTCAACTTGCAAAATCTGTTCGTTGCGATCGTAGCCTACAGCCATAGCCATTGATGAGACAACTGGTAGCATGACAATTGGTTCTTCCTCAAATGGCAATGCAGGCGTTTCAGCAATTGCTTCGTTAAGTTCTTGCAATCCTTCATAAGCTTCTATTGGCGCCGGAATTTCCAAAAACTCTAGTTCATTGCCTCGGTCGAGCAACAACTGCAAATATCCGTCAGAGTGAGCGATCGCAACTAAACTGCTCAAGTCTACCTTAGATAGCTTCATTTATATGCTCTCCTGTTGGCATAGTCGGGAGTGTTAAAGTTTTATGCAACACTTACGTGCTCTTGTAGTACAAATATACTATAAAAGCATTTAGCTGTCAAGCTTGCTAAAACACTGAGTAAAGAATATGTCAGAACAGACCTTCATTCAAACTGACTTTGAGCGATCGCAGGACATTAACTCATCTCACAGCTTTTCGAATCATTAGTCATTAGCACCAATGACAAATGACAACGCTCACTAGTACAACACGGCGGAAATAAACCAATCATTCCAAATCAACGAAACCCTTATGCTGTATTCATTTTTAATTTTTAATTTTTAATTCCGCCTTGCGGTACTAGTTCACCCTTTTGGGTGAGTCATATATCAACCGATCAGGTGACCTGACTGAAGGAAGCTGAGATTAATAATAAAGAGGAATCTATTACTAAGGAACACCGATCGCATTTTACCTAAGAATAACTTATGAAACTTGCTACCTTAATAAATTCTGCACTTATTTTCGCTTCTATTACTCTTGTACCTGGAATCGCAAGCGCTCAAACAGCTACTACAAACACCAGTGAAACAATAGTTATTAACTCTAACAATTTATCCAGTAACTCTACTGCTGTTAGTTACCTCCAGCCTTTCAACCTAGTTACTTTTGCTTATCAAGGAGGTCTGCAACAGCACGGCATTCCTAGCGGCGGAGAGCTAGTATTTAAAACTTTGAACAGAAATATTATTGCGAAAGATGTGGTTAAGGCTGCTGTTAATGCAGATAAATTACCATCACAAGTTTTAAACGACCAAAGTTATCTCAGTGCTGTTAATTTAGAACTCAACGCATTGCCTGATTATGCTGCTGCTGACTGATTTTGTTTTTCTTATAGAACTGATTTGGCATCTAACATTTTCTAGCCTTTTTCCACAATAAAAACTAAAGGTCTGCTAAATTTAACGCCCAAATCCTTCTGATGCATATATAGGAATACGCTTTGATTTCTGAAATTATTTGCGTAGGTAGGCAAGAGGCAAGAGGCAATAGGCAATAGGAAACAAGCCTCTTCAAGTTGTACTGAATTTTTTCAAAAATCAAATAGGAGTCCTATAGCAGGCGAATTTCCGCACCAGTCCAAGAAAATATACTTGGATTTGTTGTAGCCAAAGATGGCACAAATATTACTTCCCATCCTCCAATATTAATGTAGACTCAGCAGTACGCCCAAATTCTTCTGGTGCATATTGCAGGTGAACTTGAGCACCAGGCCAAGAGAATGTCCCAGGTGTTACAGAACGGACTAAGTAGTGCAAGCTATAAACTCCTGGTTCGAGGTGGTCGGCGTAGGCGATAATGCGATCGCGGTAGATATTTCTAAAACCAAGTTCCCAGCTATCGGCTTTTGCTTGTAATGCAGCTGTAGTAGTTTGAAAACTCGCATCCACCGCCTCAAAGCCTGATGGTAACGGATCTTTAATTACTATATGATCCACAGGATGATCGGCGATAATTTCTAAACCAATATCAAACACTTGTCCAGAGGCTAAATTTAAAGGTTTATCAAAAGCGTAAAGACCTGTTTTTTGTAGAACTTTCTCTTCATTTAATTTGCTAATTTCTCGTGTTACGCGTAAACCATTAAATCTGCCTGGTTGATTTCCCTGCAAGCGATAATTATAAGCAACTAGATAGTGCAAAGTGCCATTACCTGATTTTTGCAGCGTTAAATCTTGACGCCCGCGAGGTAATAGATTCATCGGCACAATTAGTTGTAAGCTAGGATTTTTGTAGCCATTAAACTTATTTTCTCCTAACTTATTACCAGCTAATTGCACTGTGGCAACAAAATTAGGTGGTGTGGGTTGCAGTTGACTATATTCTACCAAAGCTGTTAATACTTGGGCATTATTATAGTTAGTTTGCCATGTGCCATTCCGTCGTAATGCAAGAAGACTTTGGAATAACTTATTGATAACTTCGGGTTTACTCTGCTTGACAATAAATAATCGTAAAGCTTGTGCTTGCGCCGTGGTAGATGAACTCATCCATCCCCAACTGCTGGGTAAACTCACAACTGCTGTGCGACCAGTTTCATAGATATTCTGTTGCAGCTTGTTCACTAATTGTTGAGATTCGTCTTGCCATTCTGGGAATTGAGATAAGTATCGCGCTAGTTTAATTTGAGTTACTACATCAAAGTTATTGCGCTGTTCATAAATATCTGCAAGAAAAGTATTGCGTTTTTCACCCACTTCTGCTAGGGCAATTAAAGCATTAAGTTGCAGTTGTCTTTTACAGAGTAGTTGTTTGCAAAACTCATATTCTCCAGGATTCGCCAGAACTTTTTGCAGATAAACTTTCAGGCGAGACAGCATTGCAGAATCGACTAAATTAGGGAACACCTGACTGGCTTTAGCCAAAGATTCAGCCGTGTATGAAGAAACCCAAGGGTCTGATTTTTCTTGTCCGGGGAAAGCAGCAAAACCACCATCGGCTATTTGGAGTTTTTGTAATTTTTCAATTGCCTGATTTGCCTTTTGGCTAGGATTAAATTCTGCAAATGTTTGACCATATTTTTGGGCAATAGTTTGCAGATTAGCCGCAATTATTAACTGACTTGCAGCCGGTTCTGTGAAAGGCAAATCATCATCTTCTAAAACTTGTTTTGCTGGTGCTTGAATCTCCGGTATCAAAGTACTCGCCAACTGAATATCTAAACCTCCTGCATCGGGGAATGTATTTTTATCAATATTCAGGGGAATCTTCACCTGTTTTTCAGTGACACCAGTTTCAACGACTTGTTCTGTAATTTCAATTGGCTTAATTTCCAAAGGTACTTCAAAAGCATCTGCGGCTGTACCATTTAGCTGAGTGGTGAAGCGAACTTTAGCAACTCCCACACTATCCGCCAGCATGGGAAAGCGATAAGCCTGAGTTGCAGATTCAGCTTTGGTTTGCAAAGCAGTAGTTGTGGGGTTTTTATCAGCAAACTTCACAGTACCGCTAAGTTCGCCATTTATTGAGAGATTTCCTGTATTCCCGGTGTTGTTAGTTACGGATAAACCAGCGAGAATGCGATCGCCTGGACGGGCAAATTGTGGCAAGATGGCATTAGTTAGCAGTGGCTTGGTGCTGATAAACGTCGCTTCCCCATTCCCGAAACGCAGATTTCCATCAGTGGCCACAGCCATCACTCGCCATGTAGTTAAGTCATCCGGGAGTTTAAAGGTTATCTGTGCATTACCATTTGCATCGGTGAGGACAGAACCGTTGTAGTAAGCTAAGGCTTTAAAATCGGTGCGAGTGCGAGTATTTGCTGCACCAGTTGAGAAACCACCGCCATAACCCCAACCTTTGGGTTTAGCTACATCTTGCGCTTGTAATATGACATCGGGTCGATTATCGCTAAAGCGGGTAGATATTGGCTGTTCTGCATAAACTGTATCTACCAAATCTGGCGGACGATAACCAGAAAGTTGTAACACCGCCTCATTTACCACCATGACTGTGAACTGTCCTTTGGTGGGGTTTCCTTGATTGTCCTTCAGTTCTAGTTGTACTGTTTCTTCTGCACCAGGTTCTAATGATGCTTGCACTGGCTTAACTTGCAGTTTTAAATACTTATCTTCTAAGTTAACTTTAAAAGGTGTAAAACCAATCTTCACCAAGTTATCTAAACTTCCCGCTTCCACTTGATTGATAGGTTTACCTTGTCTTACTAACACAGCTTCAATAGCTGCATTAGGCAGCATTTCTGGCGTAACTTGAAACTGAATTTGTGGTGCGCCTCCCTGAACTTTGATAATCTGCTGATAAAGGGGTTTATCTTTTATCACAGCAAAGTACAATTCTGCATCTGGATAGGGAGATTGAATTAGTGCAGTAGCGGTTTCACCAGGTTTAAACTCTTTTTTATCTAATTTAACTTCTAAGACATCTTCTTCTCTAGAACCCCAAAATACTGAATTTTCTCCAGTTGCCCAAATTTGTAAATCTGTGGCACTTAATTCGCCTTTGGCATCGCTAAAATTAACTCTAATCCGATACGAACCAGATTCCGGTGCTGTTAAGTTTACCGATTGCGGATTACTAGCAGACGTAATTTCTGCTTGTCCCACTGTTTTATATTCAATTTGATTTTTTGCTGTCCGGCTACCTTCTACCAACTGCGTGACGCTGCTGTATTTTATCTGTTGTAATTCTAGCCGCACCCGTTGACCTGTTATCGGTTTTCCTGTCGGGTCAGTAACTATCACTTCAGTGGAAAAAGCCTTACCAGCATCCGCGATAAAATTGCTTTTTAACCCGATAAGGCGATTACTCGGTAAAGCGGTAAAAGTTTTGGAATTCGCTACAGATAAATTAGAAACATCTGCAACTTCCACATCTACCCGGTAAGTCATCGGATATGGTAAATCATTAGCCACATTTACAGTTTGACTACTTTTACCATTAGCATCTAGCTGGGCATTATTTTGCAATACATCACTAGATATAGTAGGGGTTTCTTCTGGCCATAACCATTGCCTACCAAAAGTAAATTCTTCCCAACCTTTAGGAATAAAATTAGTCTGTTGGCGAGTGATAAAATATTTTGCTTCACCACCTTCTACAGGTGGGCCAAACAAATAATTGCTTGTAGCATTAATATCAACTTTCTCGTCAATAAAAGCAAATTCTTTATCTAAGTTGAGTTCGACTTTAAAGTTAGGTGGCTTAAACTCAGCTACCCGAAATTCTCCAGAAATTTCTTGTCCATTCTTCCCCTTCGCCTGGATGGTATGGTAGCCTAAGCGCTCAGTAGTCTTGATTGGCAGTTCCAGAGAAAATGTGCCAAATTCATTTGTAGTTTGCATACCTAGATTGGTCTTTTGTCCATCAGGATTTACCAAGGTTAATTGGTAAACAGCATTTTTATCTTGCTGAATCGCCCCATTTTGTAAGTAGTCAGTAAAACCAGTTAACCAAGCTTTTTCGCCTGGTTGATATAACTGTCTATCTGAGAAAATTACCCCGCGTGATTCGGGCTTACTATTTTGCCAACCCGCATCAATACCATATCCATAAACGCCACTGTATTCTTCTGTTCTAGCAAATGCCCAATCTTGATTTTCACGAGCAATTACTAATAATTGTGGTGATTTACTAGAGCTTTCATTCCCAGAATAACATTGCTGTAATCCTTCACCAACAACTCTAAAAATTCCATTTTCATCAGTTTTACCCGTTGCACAAGGTGCTGGTTCTGGGCGAGATTTTGCTTGTAATTTTGATTGATAAATTTCAATAGCGCTATTTTTAACTGGTGAACCATCTGTAAGATGATTGACGCGAATTAACCCAGACTCAGGAAACCACTGAGTAAATACGCCCAAATTCGTCAATTCAACCATTCCATAAGTCGTAGGTTCTCGCCACAGTTCCTTGCCATTCTCCTGGTATTTATTAGTGCGGGCTTGCACTCCATAAGCTAACATTCCCGTAGCCGCACTTATTTTTTCCCGGAGAGGAACAGCAATATCAACTAATTGATTTTTCTTACCTGATACGTTAAAGCTTTGCCATTCAGAAGGTTGTGGTAAGAAATCGTTACTATAATTAAAATAAACTAAATCTGTCGGTTGAACTACTCGATAAGCTGCTTTGTATTTTGACTCTGGTAGATTTCCCGTACTAATATTTAACTGTAAATCTTTACCTGTGGGGAAAATATTCAAATCTGATGGTACCCAGATATCCCCAGCTAAATCTCCAGTATCATATTTCAGTGTTAGAGGTTTACCTAAAGTTTGTCCAAACTTATCTTTGAGATTTCCGCCAATAGTAATTGTATAAGTCTTGGCAGGTTCTAGCGCATAAGGATTGATGCCAACAATTTTATCCTCATCATTAACTTGCAGAATTCTCGAAATATCTTTTGGTGCTGGATTAATAGTAATATTTTCTTTAGCTGAATCTGCCAACAAGATATTATTAAATTCTAGCTGTGGACTGCCTTTAATAAATCGTCCAAATGTTCCTCCCGAATCTGGCTGTCCGTAAAAGTTAATTTTCTGAAATGCTAAAGGCGAATAAGTTGCTAACTTACTGACAAATTCTTTCTCTGTCGATAAATTACCATAAGCAGGACGTATTCCAGGAGAAAATACCAGGCGATAACTGGTTGCTTTTTCCAGATTTTGTTGTGGGACGAGGTTATAAATCCAATTGCGTGCTGAAGGGTCAAATTTTTCTAAAGGTTCTTGATTTTCTAATGGTTTTTCTTCTTTGTTTAATTCGACTTTGAAGCCTACACCCTTGTCTTTTCCTTCAGGAATTAACTTTAAATGTTCTTGTACAGAACCTAAATCCAATTCGACATTGGAAGTAAACTGTAACTTTTGTTTTAAATCAATTGGTTCAATATCAGCCTTTTCAATGGGATTAACGCCTGGTAAATTAGTCAGGTTGATAGATTCGGTATTGAAAGTCCAAGGCAAATCTTTGTCTAGGCGATGATTTTTTAAATCGGCTAAACCTGCTTTGAGAGTGACTTGAAATCTTGTCGCAATTGGCAATGCTTTATCAGCTTGAAAACCCACCATGCGCGGTGTTAAAAAGCGAAATTGACCGGGTAAAGGCGGCCAAAGGGCAAATTTTTCTAATATTTTCTGCTGTTCGGGGCTATCAAGACTTTCAACTGGGATTAAAGCTTCTTTAAAACGGATACGGATTTGGTTGAGAGGTTTGGCATCCCCAATGGGACTTATTTGTTCAATCCAATCTGGTAATTTTGGTGGTGTAAGCGAGGAAACTGCTGGTAGTTGTTCTTTACTGGAGTTGATACCAAAAAAATTACACCCTGCCATCCCTAATATAAATGTAAAGATGAGAAGAAACTGGATTGTTTTTTTCCGGCTTGAAGAACGTCCAACTTTTTTTAACGAGCTGCTAATAAGACTGAGAACGCGATAGGTTATTTTATGGTAGAAACGCAGCAAAACTCTGATAATCATCTTTTTAGTAATTCAAAATAAAAAAATCACAAACGATAGCAAATAAAAATTTGCATTGCTTCATGACTGGGCAATGCCAAGACTAATAAAGGACGCAAGATAACTAGTTATTTATACCCCACCTTGAATGTAATATATGTTTATTTACATAGATAACTAATCTACTGTAATTGTTCCAAAAATGACTACAATTCTTAACCATAAAGAAATATTTAATTTTCGCAAACATTGATTTAATTCTGCTAATTTATGACAAATAAATTATTAAGTATTTGACATATTACCTGATGTAGATGTAATAGTTGCGTCAAGATTAAGGTAGGTTTTTTTGGGCACTGGATTTCCTGATGAGACTAATTTCACGATCGCTACTCAAAATTAAGCACAGTAGTAAAATTATCCTGGCTGTGCTGCTAATCTGTCTGGTTGTCCGCCTCCTCCCCTATTTTGCGCCCATTCGTGCCGCAGATATTGCCCAAAATCAGTTGGCAATGCAATTTAGCGATCGCAATGGTTTACCATTAGGAACACTACTCACCCGTGACCAAGAGCATACATCAGTAGTACCACTAAATCAGGTTTCGCCCCAGTTTATCCATGCCATTTTAGCCGCCGAAGATAGCAGCTTTTACCATCACGGGGCGTTGGATATGAAAGCTGTTATCCGCGCCAGCAAAGAAGCCATCCACGCGAAACGAATTGTTTCCGGCGCTTCCACTATTACTATGCAGTTAGCGCGGATGTTAAATCCTGTGCCGCGTACTCTGTCAGGTAAAATGCAAGAGATTTGGCTATCTTGGCGGTTAGTAGCAGGGATGAGTAAAGATGAAATTCTCTCTGCATATATCAATCGGCTGCCAATGGGAGGGAATATATATGGTGTGGAAGCAGCCGCGCAGACTTATTTTTCCATCCCAGCTAGTGAATTGAATCTTGCTCAAGCTAGTTTGTTGGCTGCTATTCCCAATAATCCCACATACTTTAACCCTTATGAACATTGGGAACGGTTAAAGCAGCGGCAAAAATACGTCCTTAATCGGATGGTACTAGAAAAACATATTAGTGGTGCGATCGCAGATCGAACATCCACCGAAAAGGTTGTATTTCAGTCTAGCCAACGAGGAATTATCGCCGCACCACACTTTTTATTTTGGTTAGCAAATCAAATCCCCCCAACCCCCCTTGAAAATAAAGGCTTAACTCCCCCCTTTTTAAGGGGGGTTAGGGGGGAGCAATCCGTGATTCGCACGACTATAAATCGCCCTTTACAGCAGTTTGTCGAAGCACAGGTGCAGCAGGTAATTTCTTCCCTAGCCGCTAACAATGTCCATGATGCAGCCGCGTTGGTGATTGACAACCGCACTGGTGAAGTTTTGGCTTATGTCGGTTCACCTGATTACTTTAATGAAGCCAAACTGGGACGCAATGATGGAGTGCAAGCCCTACGTCAACCAGGTTCTACCCTCAAACCTTTTGTCTATGAATTAGCTTTAGAAAAAGGTTTAATTCGCCCAAATACCATTTTGGCAGATGTACCCGCCCATTATGCAATTCCCGGCGCGAAACTTTATAGCCCAACCGATTACACCGAAAGTTTTCTTGGCCCTGTGCGGGTGAGAATCGCTTTAGCAAATTCTCTGAATGTTCCCGCAGTGCGCGTGTTAGAAAAAGTAGGCGTAGAAACTTTCTTAGAACGATTGCATCAACTGGGCTTTGAACACCTTAATCAAACCCCAGAACATTACGGTTTAGGGTTAACTCTCGGTAGTGGCGAAGTCAGTTTATGGGAATTAGCTAGAGCTTACGTTACTATGGCACGACTTGGAGAAGCTACACCGCTAGTAAGCACATTTTCCAATTCCCCAATCCAAAATCCAAAATCTAAAATCCAAAATTCGCCGACAATATGGCAATTAATCACGAATATGCTCAGTGACAGCTATGCTCGTGCAACAGCTTTTGGTGTAGACTCTGTGTTAAATTTACCTTTCCCTGCTGCTGTTAAAACTGGCACTTCTTCCAATTTTCGCGATACTTGGACTGTTGGTTTCACTACAGATTACACCGTCGCTACTTGGGTAGGCAATTTCAACGGTGAACCAATGCGACAAGTTTCAGGTGTGACAGGTGCAGCACCCCTGTGGAATCGGATTATGTTACATCTGCACGAAAATCAAGAACCAGCAGGTTTTCCGCCTCCAAAAGGTTTAGTGCAATTACCTGTTTGTGCAATTTCAGGATTACGACCAACACCAGATTGTACATCAGTGGTGCAGGAATATTTCTATCCTGAAGATAAAAGTAATTACGAACGTGAAAATCAATTCAATTTACCATCAGAGTATAACGAATGGTTGGCAAAACAACAGCAATCGAATTTTACTTCTACTAATTTGAGAATTTTATCTCCACATCATGGCGATTTATTTCTACTGTATCCAGGTGAAGAGGCGAAGCAAAAACTAGAATTCAAACTAGCAGGAAATAAATCTGCACCTGTGGAGTGGTGGTTAAATGGTGAAAACTTAGATACAAATGCAACTAATTCTTTATTTTGGAATTTGCGTCCTGGTAAATGGACTTTGGAAGCTAGAAGTGGAGAAATGAGCGACAAAGTAAGTTTTAAAGTGGAGTTAGCAAATATTAAACCTACACGTCGAGGTTTTTCTATTATTAACAAAATGTAGGGGTTTAAATCCCCGCCTTCTATCAAGCCGCAAGTGTTGATATCTGATCTAAATCCCCGTTACAACACGTAATTGCTCTCTTCTCTACGAGACGTTAAAAGCGTAGCTTGCAACTCTTACAGAGTACGCGGACTTGCTACCGCTACGTTAGCGCAGCGTCTCGTAGAGAGCGTCATTGCGAATTGCGAATTGGTTTAATCTGTCTGCTTGATAGGAATCTCAATCACAAACTCTGTACCTTTTCCTGGTGCAGAAATACACTTAATTCTTCCTTTATGTTTATCTACTATAATCTGATAACTAATAGATAATCCTAAGCCAGTACCTTTCCCTATAGGTTTAGTAGTAAAGAAAGGGTCAAATAATCTAGTTTGAACTTCCTCAGTTATTCCTGAGCCATTATCTTTAATGCTAATCATTATCCAATTTTCATTTTTAACTTGAGTATGGATAATAATAGAACTAAGCTGTTTTTCAATCTCTCCTTCTAAACAGTCTGTTTCTGGTTGATGTAAAGCATCAATAGCATTACTCAAGATATTCATAAAGACCTGATTCAATCCCCCTGGATAACATTCCACAAGAGGTAAGTTACCATAGTTTTTGATAATTGTAATTTCCTGCTTTTTATGATTTTCTTTTAACCGATACTGTAAAATCAATAGGGTGCTATTAATTCCTTCATGAATATCAACCAGTTTCATTTCGGCTTCATCAAGACGCGAGAAGTTCCGCAAAGTTAATACAATTTCGCGAATACGTTCAGCACCAACTTCCATTGATGATAATATTTTCGGCATGTCATCAATAATAAACTCTAAATCTATCTCATCAATTAGAAGATTTATTTCTGGATTTTCACTACAATATTGTTGCTGATACAGATTAATTAAACTTAGTAATTGCTGGCTATATTCTCTAACATGAAGTAGGTTGCCATAAATGAAATTAACTGGATTATTGATTTCATGAGCAACACCAGCAACTAACTGACCTAATGAAGACATTTTTTCAGTTTGAACAAGTTGTACTTGAGTGTGTTGCAATTCTTGGAGTGTCTGTTGTAGTTGAAAATTTTTGTATTTTAACTTTGTTGTTCTCTCTGCAACTTGTATTTCCAACCTACAATTAGTTTCTTCTAAAGCAGCTTGAGCAATTTTTTTATCTTTTAAGTATTGCTGCAATAAATGCAATACTAAAAGCCATGCTGGAATTAACATTGCTAAACTTATAATAGATTCTGAAATTGCCCATAATATTCTTTGATAATATTCATCAACTTTCTGCTTTAGCTGAAGCGAAATATTCTGCTGCCTTTTAGCAACGCCATTAGCATAAATCTGTTTATTGGTTTCATATTCGCTGCTAGAAAGTAGTAGCATTGCTTGATCTTTTTTGTTTTTATTAACTAAATCAAAAGATTGATATTCTATTGCAACCAAACGTTGATTAGCAGCATCAATTTTTTTGGCATCCTCATTTTTATATGCTTTGGGAGCCAGTTTAATAGATTCTTTAATAGCATTATCAAGTTTAGGTTCAAATTGGCGATACCGTTGTTCCCAAAACACGTTACCTGTAGCAGCATTCATGCGGGCTGACATCGTTAATACTTCATCGAGATAGGTAATTTCATTACTCAGTGTTTGCAGCTTAAATTCATATTTAGTAATACTATTAAAACTATGATATGCTTGCCAGTTAAGCCAAATTTGAGGGGTAAATAAGAGCAACGTCAACAGCACTGTTACAGTTACAAGTTGAGAGGAAACAAATCTAAGTTTATAAGATAGGTGCATTTTGATAATATTTTTAGATAGATTATAGTTGAGGATTAACCAAATTTAATCCTCTCCTAAAACTTTATTCCAACAGTATTAATACTTAATAAAAAGGTTAAAATTTTTGTAGTTGATTTTGATAAAATTTAAAAATAATCTCATTTCTTTAATTCACTTAAATTCTTTTGCCAGAGACAAAACATAAATTATCAAGTTTTTTCAACCTCGAAACTCGAAAGTTGCACTCCAGAATCCGAAACTTGCATTAAAGATGTTGCTGCAATAGCTTTATCATGGTTTAGTTGATAGGCTGTTTCCCACAGTACTGAATTCAATCTAAGCAAAGAATTAGATGCCAGAAAGTGTCAAACTAAATATTAAGTCTATAGAAAAGCCGCAACTCAAACCATGACTCAGCAACCAACGAATCTAGACAATAAAACTGTATTTGAGCAGTTGTGGGGAATTACAAAGGAACTCCACCAAAAACTAGAGGTTCGTTTTCAGTTACATCCAGACCCTTCTGTAGAAGATTTACAGCAATACAGCAGTCTCGATGGCAATATGAAGGGTTCACTCACTGCTTTTTCTGGGAAAGAAATTGATTGGCTAGTGCATTCGTGGTTGGGAAACCCGGAAAAATCAAACTTTACCACCATGCGTCTCACCACTTGGTTAGCGCCGCATATCCAGGTTCCGCATTTGGCGTTTGAGTTTGGCACACTTCCAAATGCAGATATTTTCTTTTATATAGATTACATTCCCCGGACTGAGCTTTTAACCGATTTAGCATATCTCGATCGCTATTATGAGCCAGTTAATCAAACATTCTTAAAGTTGCAGTCAGACTCGCGGCTCAAATTATTTACTAGTAAAAGTGCGTATATTCGACTATTTCAATCACCTGCCAGCTTATGTTACACCAGCGCACCTACTTTTGAAACCCTTGAACTAATTCGCACACTTGCACACGAAACCCTCGATCGCTGGTTAACTTGGGTAGATGCAGCTGAACCTGTGCCAGAAGATGCACAGGAAGCTTTGGCTGCTCGTGATTTGGCGCTACGCCGAATCAGTGCTGAACGCGATCCAGGTAATAAATTTGCCGCACAACTATTTGGATCGGAATTGACAGATAAACTTGTGCGATCGCTCTGGGGTGGTGATCGAATTAGTCATTAGTCATTGGTCATTGGTCATTGGTCATTAGTCATTAGCAAAAGACAACTGCTTCATGCCCACTAATCCAGACTTCTACCGGGCTTTGGCACTGCAAGTTACCTGTCATGCAGTCAACCAAGCAAGCGATCGCCAACTAGCGCGATCGCTCATGCAAAATTCCATCAACCGCCTAGCCCAACAAATTGCTGCCAGTATCGCTTTCATCGGCTTCGATTGTCGTTTAATTGTACTGCCAGAATATTTCCTCACCGGTTTTCCGATGGGAGATTCTTTAGCCGGATGGGCAGAAAAAGCTTGTATAGAAATGGCTGGTGCTGAGTATGAAGCCCTTGGTAAAATTGCCCAAAAGCATCAAATCTTTTTGGCTGGTAACGCCTACGAAATTGACCCCAACTTTCCCGGCTTATACTTCCAAACCTGCTTTATACTTGACCCCTCTGGCTCAATCGTCTTGCGGTATCGGCGGCTAAATTCCTTATTTGCTCCCACACCCCATGATGTTTGGGATAAATATCTTGACTGCTATGGTTTAGAAGGAGTTTTCCCCGTAGCCAAAACTGCGATCGGTAATTTAGCTGCTTTAGCCTCAGAAGAAATTTTGTATCCAGAAGTGGCGCGGTGTCTGGCGATGCGAGGAGCGGAGATTTTTGTCCATTCCACCTCGGAAGTATACAACAAAAACCTCACCCCCAAAGACGCAGCAAAAATCACTCGCGCCGTCGAAAATATGGCATACATAGTTTCAGCTAATACCGCAGGCATCGCTAATATTGCCATCCCCATCGCTTCGGCTGATGGTGGTTCTAAAATCATTGACCATCGCGGAATCGTATTATCAGAGACAGGTGCAGGTGAGAGCATGGCAGCATTCGCAGAGATTGATTTAGGAGCATTACGCCGCGATCGCCGCCGACCGGGGTTAAATAATTTACTTAGCCGCCAGCGGTTTGAACTATACGCCGAAAGTTATCAGCAGTCACACTTTTACCCCGCTAATACTATGCTGGAGGGAGAAGTAGACCGCAAACACTTCTTGCAAACACAGCAAGCCACCATTGAGCGGTTAGCCAAACTGGGGATAATTTGAATTTGAATTTGAATTTGGGAATGGGGCATTGGGCATTGGGCATTGGGCATAGGAATACAAATAAAATAACTCCTACCCTACCTACCCCCTGCCTCCTGCCCCCTGCCTCCTGCCACCCCCTGCCTCCTGCCCCCTACCCCCTGCCTCCTGCCTCCTGCCTCCTGCCTCCTAATGACAGAACCAATAGAAGTCCGTAATCCCCGAACTGGCAAATTTGACTACGTAATTATCCCGCCGCCTCCAAGGTTGGTGGTGCAGCAATGTAAGCGCACGCGCAGGGCACAAATTCGCTGGCAGCAGTTGGGTTTAGAGGGGAGAATTGAAGCTTTACAGCAGTGGAAAGAAGCGATATTATCAGGACGCGATCGCCTCACGGAAGCTTTGGTAAATGATACCGGAAGATTATCAACCTCAGTATTAGAAATAGACTCCTTCCTCTCTAGCATTGATCGCTGGTGTAGATTAGCACCGGAATTGTTGCAAGAATCTGCAAAAAATACAGCAATTCCCTTTATTGCCTTGCAACAAACATCCGTTCCTTATCCCCTAGTTGGGGTAATTAGCCCGTGGAATTTTCCGCTGTTACTATCTACCATTGATACCATTCCGGCATTATTGGCGGGTTGTGCTGTCATTGTCAAACCCAGTGAAATTGCTCCCCGCTTCGTAGCACCATTGACAACAGCACTCAACGCCGTCCCCAAATTGCGCGATGTTTTAACTTTTGTTGAAGGAGCAGGTGCAACCGGATCAATTTTGATTGACAATGTAGATTTAGTGTGCTTTACGGGCAGTGTAGCCACAGGGAGAAAAGTGGCAGAAGCAGCTGCTAAACGGTTTATTCCAGCTTTTTTGGAATTAGGGGGAAAAGATCCTGCGATCGTTTTAGAATCAGCCAACTTAGAATTAGCAACTTCAGCAATATTGTGGGGTTCCGTCGTCAACACCGGACAGTCATGCCTCTCAATTGAGCGAATTTACGTTGCAGACTCCATATTTGAAAAGTTTTATCATCAACTAGTAACTAAAGCACATCGCCTCGAACTAGCCTACCCTACAGTCGAAAGTGGAGAAATCGGCCCCATCATCGCCGAAAAACAAGCAGCTATTATTAGCGATCATCTCCTAGATGCAGTGGAAAAAGGAGCAGTAATTCACTGCGGTGGTGTAATTGAAGACTTAGGTGGGGGTTGGTGGTGCCGTCCCACAGTTCTCACCCAGGTTAATCATTCCATGAAAGTGATGACCGAAGAGACTTTCGGCCCGATTATGCCAGTAATGCCTTTTGGCACAGTAGAGGAAGCAGTATCTTTAGCCAATGACTCAATTTATGGATTGAGTGCTGCTGTATTTGCCTCAGAAGCCGAAGCCTTAGAAATTGCCCAGCAGATAGATGCAGGTGCTATCAGTATCAACGATGCTGCACTCACCGCAATTATGCACGAGGGAGAAAAAAACGCTTTCAAATTCTCCGGTTTGGGAGGGTCACGCATGGGTGCAGCGGCGCTGAAACGGTTCATGCGAAAAAAAGCTATTTTAATTAAAACTAACGCTACTAATGACCCTTGGTGGTTTGATAATGGGGAGTAACCAATGGCGTAGCTTGCTGCCGTACTCCTTTAGAAAAGCAAGCTACGTAAAGCGTCTCCAAGAATTGGCATCGCATTCTCGTTCTGTTCAAAATATTTGTTTTACCAGAAGCGATCGCTTCTGCCACAGTTTTGTCTACGATAACCAAAGCACCTGGAAGAATTTTGATAGTTTTGGTTCAGAACGCGAGTCCATTCGTTCAGAACGCGAGTCCATTCGTTCAGAACATGAGTCCATTCGTTCAGAACATGAGTCCATTCGTTTAGAACATGAGTCCATTCATTCAGAACACGAGTCCATTCGTTTAGAACACGAGTCCATTCGTTCAGAACACGAGTCCATTCGTTCAGAACACGAGTCCATTCATTCAGAACACGAGTCCATTCATTCAGAACACGAGTCCATTTGTTCACTTGGTCAGTGGTGCAGTGTTGAAGTATGGCAAAGACAGCCGGGAATATGAGATGACAGGCATCGCTGTTCGTTTCCTTGTCGTTTAACAATTAGTTGCACACTATAATAAATAGGGCGATCAAATGCTTTACTTGAAAGCTTGCCTGTATGTCTTATCCGAAACTAAATGACGAAGAAATTATCCAACGTGGTAAAGAATTCTACGAAAAACATATCCGTTCCCAAGTTGAGACAGTAGAGAATATTGGCAAATTAATTTCCATCAATGTTGAAACAGGTGAATATGAAATTGGTGATGATTTGTTGGTAACAAGCCGTCGTTTGCAAGCCAAACAGCCTGATGCAGCAATTTGGGCAGAAAGGATTGGTTATGATGCCGTGTATGCTGTTGGTGGTTCATTAGTCAGGACGATACAGTGATACATGGGACGGTGGTTGGGCTTCAAGCACGAATAAGTGTTTTGGTTCGTTTGGAAGACAAGTCAGATGTAGAAATTGAGTTTGTTATTGATACGGGGTTTGAAGGTTTTCTTACCTTGCCACCTGATCTGGTTGCAAAACTTAGCTTGCCATATATTGCTAAAATTCAAGCAAATATTGCCGACAACTCCAAAACTACAACAAATGCTCATGCAATAAAGATTCTTTGGAACGGTACGGAGCGAGAAGTCATCGTGTTGGCGATGGGTCGTCGTCCTCTCCTGGGAACTGCACTACTTGCAGATTATCATCTCAGCATTGATTTTTATGAAGGTGGTATACAGGCAACTGATATTACAACACCATTTATCGAAACAGGTAATCTATTCTATGTAGATGAAGCAGACTGGATTAGATATCCTCAAGGCAGGATTAAAAAAGGTGAATTATTAATTGAGGTAAAGGGAAAAGCTGAAAAAATTTCAATAGTGCCTGATGATTTTCCAGAAAAAGTTTTAGTTACTGGAAGTCTTTATAAGTTGACTGTGAATAATGATATCAATAGATATTATCTACTCATTTATTTGATTACAAAATACGGAATTGCATTCCGCAACAGATATAAATCAAATCTTCTAATATCTTTTATTAGCAAGCAAGAACTCTACAGTATTCCGATACCATCTTTCTCTACAAGATTTCAGGTAGTTATAGAAAGTATATTTATAGAACTTTCTAGACTCAGAAATTTATCAAATGAAATTTATCAACAAGCTGAGAATTTGCTGTTGTCGGAGCTTGGTTTGAAGGACTGGCAACCTACGGAAGAAACGGTTGCCGTTAAGAGTTTTGCTGAGTCGTTCCTGTCCTGCGATCGCCTCGACGCTGAGTATTACCAGCCAAAGTATGATCAAGTAGAAGAAGTTATTAAAGGTTGTGGTTTCCCATCTCAAAATTTAGGCTCATTAATAAATCCGATTCAAAATGGGTTTGACTATCGAGAATATACCGAAGAGGGAACACCTTACATTCGTGTTGGTGATGTTAAAAACGGACAAATTAATTTTGAAAGTGCTGTCAAAATACCGATTACAATGGCTGATGTTAACAAGCCTGTAGGTTTGCAGGTAGGAGATATTCTTTTCACTCGTAAAGGTAGTTTTGGCAACTCCGCAGTTGTTACAGAACTAGAAGTTAACGGGATTATTAGCAGTGAAATCATGCTTGTACGTTTGACTTCAGCTTTTAAAAAAGAAATTCTACCGGAATATGTCAGTCTATTTTTGAATTCAAAATTTGGTTATTTACAGGTTGAGCGCAGGGTTCATGGCGTGGCTTACTACAGTATTTCTCAGCCGGATCTAGCCAATTTACTAATTCCAATCTTGCCGAAACCCCAACAGCAAAAAATTGTTGAGAAGATAAAGTCATCATTTTTATTAAAACTAAAATCCAAGCAACTGTTAGAAATTGCTAAAACAGGAGTAGAACGAGCGATCGAAACCGATGAAGCGACAGCAACGGCTTGGATAAATCAGCAGCTTGAAGCGTTAGGAATCAATCTATCAAACTCAAACTAACCTAATGGAGGCAGAATGTCTGAGATTACTATAAACCCAGATCAACTTAAGTAAATCTTGAAAAGTGCGATCATTGAATTAATTCGTGACAATCGAAAAGAAGTTTCTGAATTTCTGGCAGAAATTATTGAAGACGTGGCAATGGAGCAAGCGATCGCTGAAGGTGAAACAACTAAACTGGTTAGCCGTGAGTCCATCTTTCAACTTTTGGAGCCGAAAGCGTGAAAGTCGAGTTTAGGAAAAGCTTTGAGAAGGATCTTGAAATGATGAAGCGACAGCAACGGCTTGGATCAATCAGCAACTTGAAGCCTTGGAGGTAAAGCTACTATGACTGAAGTTAGTAAAGAAGGCAGTTTAGTAAGCCATAATGAGTAGTATCTCTTTGAAGGAAGTACTTTGGTGATGACCGGATTACTTGAACAGGCGATCGCCCAATTGAAAACTTTACCTGCTGACGAGCAGGATGCGATCGCATCTCGTCTTCTTGCTGAAATGGAGGATGAGCGGACATGGAAAGCTCAGTTTGAAGCTACGACAAACGATCAGTGGGATCGGATGGCTGAGATGGTACGACAGGAAATTGCTGCTGGTGATATCACACCTCTAGCTGAAGTTTTCCCCTTTCAGCCTGAGTTATGAAATCAAGCGTTACAAAAGCATTTCGCAAAAAGCTTGACGGGCTTCCTGCATCAGTTCAAGAGCAACTTTCCCCCCATGATGCCGAAGTTATTTTAGGATGCTTACCTGAAAGAATTCGCGCCACTCTAATTGCTCGCGCTACTGAAATTGAATATCCAATCGAAGCAGTTATTGAGATGGCGTTCACGTAGTGTCTCTGAAAGAGAATCGCAAGTTTTCTCGACACAGAGGCATTAGGTTTTGCAGATTGCAAGCCAGGGCGTGGACAATAAAAGCGTCAACTGGCGATCGCAAGCGGCGGGACTGGCGAAAGATATTGCTGTGGATACAGAAGAACATTAGAAGCCAACGATAAACGCGTAGGCGTAGCCCGCCGCATTTATCACTTGGAAGAAAAACGGAATTCGTTATACTTCGCGTCAAATTATGCCAGCGATGATTAAAACCATCTTTGACAACCTTCCCCACTGCCCACTCATAATATGCGAACATAATTAAGTTGTAGCTGGCTACCTGCACAGAAGTTAAAAGTGCATATCATTGCAATCCCTGTTCTGAATCGCCCAGTAGATACCACGGTCACTGGCTTAAAGGTTCCAGGCATTGTAATAAAACATCCTGGTTGTACAGCGAAAACTTTTCCCGATTACTTTACTCGATTTTTCCAAATGTTAGAACAATAAAAGGTGAATTGCAATGTCTAATATTCGAGAAGGTATGCCCGTACTCGCCCGTCATGAAGGAGATTGGGTAGGAACTTATACATTAATTGATACAACAGGAAAAATCCTCGACAAGTATGAATCTCACTTAACTTGTCAATTTCCAGAAAATGGCCCTCATCCCTATTACCAAATAAATCGCTACACATGGTCTGATGGGAAACGAGAAGAATATGAATTTCCAGGAATTTATAAAGATAATAAGCTTTGGTTTGACACCGATCGCATTGAAGGAAAAGCCTGGGAAGCCGATGATTCCATTGTTATTTTGTGGTTTACTTATAAAACAAACCCAGATATGAGCTTATATGAAATGATCTACATTAGTCCTGACAATAACAATCGCGCCCGCACTTGGCATTGGTTTAAAAACAATCAAATCTTTCAACGCACTCTAATTCAAGAAGAACGGCTAAGATAGTAATTTCTCCTTTCAGAGATAATCCGTCATTATTCTCCAGTCCGCGCAGGTGGTCACTGAGCCTGTCGAAGTGCGGACTTTGTTTGTGTAGCCACGACTTCCAGTCGTTAGGCTTTGATCTCAAATTTAAACTTAGTAAGGTACACACATGGCCAAAGGTGACAAAATAAACTTTTCTACTCCTAGCGGTTTCCCAGAATTTCTGCCTAGTGAAAAGCGTCTAGAATTATATTTGTTAGATATCATCCGTAGAGTTTTTGAAAGCTATGGATTTACGCCTATCGAGACACCTGCTGTAGAACGTTTAGAAGTGCTGCAAGCTAAAGGGAATCAAGGCGACAATATCATTTATGGAATTGATCCTATATTGCCACCAAATCGACAAGCCGAGAGAGATAGATCGGGCGAAACAGGTTCGGAAGCAAGAGCTTTAAAGTTCGATCAAACAGTTCCTTTAGCGGCATATATTGCTCGTCACCTAAATGAATTAACCTTTCCCTTTGCTCGATACCAAACCGATGTGGTTTTTCGGGGAGAACGGGCGAAAGATGGGCGTTTTCGTCAGTTTCGTCAGTGCGATATTGATGTAGTTGCTCGTCGTGAACTCAGCTTGCTTTATGATGCTCAAATGCCTGCAATTATCACTGAGATATTTGAAGCAATTAATATTGGCGATTTTCTGATTCGCATCAACAACCGAAAAGTTCTGACTGGTTTCTTTAAATCACTGGGAATTGCCGAAAATCAAATTAAATCGTGTATTGGTATTGTTGACACACTAGAAAAAATTGGTGAAAGTAAAGTAAAACAAGATTTAGAAAAAGAAGGAATATCAGCAGAACAGGCGCAAAAAATTATTGAGTTTATTAAAATAGACGGTTCGATTGATGACGTATTAGATAAGCTCAAGCATCTCGCCCAAAATCTGCTAGAAACTGAGCAATTAAGCTTAGGAATTACCGAATTAGAAACGGTAATTGCAGGGGTGCGTAATCTCGGAGTTGCCGAAAACCGTTTCTGTATAGATTTATCTATTGCCCGTGGCCTTGATTACTATACTGGCACAGTTTACGAAACAACCCTATTAGGACATGAAGCTTTAGGTAGTATTTGTTCTGGTGGTAGGTATGAAGAATTAGTCGGGGTATTTTTGGGCGAAAAAATGCCTGGTGTAGGCATTTCTATTGGCTTAACTCGCTTAATTAGTCGCTTGTTAAAAGCTGGTATTCTAAATACCTTAGCTGCTACACCAGCCCAAGTGATGGTAGTGAATATGCAAGAAGATTTAATGCCCACTTATTTAAAAGTTTCTCAATATCTGCGTCAGGCGGGAATTAATGTAATAACTAACTTTGATAAGCGTCCTTTGGGGAAACAATTTCAATTAGCAGACAAGCAAGGAATTCAATTTTGCGTAATTATTGGTTCTGAAGAAGCAGCAGCGCAAAAATCCTCACTCAAAGATTTGAAAACAGGTGAGCAAGTAGAAGTGCTACTAGAAAACTTGGCTGAGGAAGTTAAAAAAAGGCTTACTTAAAAGTTGATTTATAAAGTAGCGACTGTCTATTGCAATCTGCTTCATATACCCTACTTATTTAGAAGTCATTTATGAGTTTGTCTGATCTCCCTAATCTCTGGGTTCCTTTAGCACTTTTAGGTTTAATTGTGATAGCTGCTGTATTTTTCAGCCGCAGCAATTGAGATTTAAAGCATTACAGAAATTAAGTAAGGTAAAGTAGGACAGCCTTGTGCTGCCTGACAGTGCTTTGGTAATAATCAAAGTCTAGCTACAGTTTATCTAAAGCATTACAGTTGAGGTGGAGGTTCAGTTGTATGTTTGCTGTTGTCACACCCGATACAATCCATTTGCCCCCAGGTGCGGTAGTACGCCTACCTGGAAGTTGGCAAGATTATCAAGCACTGAATGAACAACTAGGCGATCGCTCCTCTCCTCGCATTAAATATCGAGATGGAGAAATTCTCTTGATGGCACCACTACCAGAACATGGGCGTAAAGTAAGTGTAATTGCAGATGTAGTCAAAGTTTTGCTCGATCATCTGGGACGAGAATACGAGGCATTTACCCCAATCACAATGGAACTACCACAAGAAAGTGGTATAGAACCAGACTACTGTTTTTATATTGAAAACTGGGAGACAATCGCAGGTAAAGATCGCATTAATTGGGGCGTCGATCCATCACCTGATTTAGTGGTGGAGATAGACATCACCAGTTACACCGATGTAAATGACTACCTACCTTATCGAGTACCAGAAGTTTGGTTGTTTAGGAAGAACCAGCTGGTAATTTACAGATTGCAGGGCGATCGCTACACTGTTGAAACCAGTAGCCGTTATTTCCCTAACATCAATGTGTCAGAAGTAATTACAGAGTGTTTTAAAATTGCCTACGAGCGCAATACTAGCGCTGCTATTCGAGAATTACGGCGGAAATTGGCAAGTGAGAATTAAAGATTATAAAAAAGGAATACGTACATGGGAAAAGGGAGATTAGAAGCATTCAGCGATGGAGTGATTGCCATCATCATCACCATCATGGTGCTAGAAATCAAAGTGCCGCATGGATTAGATTTAGCTGCGCTACATCCGCTAATCCCGGTATTTCTGAGCTACGTGCTGAGTTTTATTTATATCGGCATCTACTGGAATAATCACCATCACCTACTACAAGCAGTCCGACAGGTAAATGGGCGTATACTTTGGGCTAATCTGCATCTGCTGTTTTGGTTGTCGCTAATCCCCTTCGTCACTGGTTGGATGGGCGAGAATCACTTTGCCGCCATGCCAGTTGCCCTTTATGGTACGGTGTTGTTGTTGAATGCAATCGCTTACTTCATCCTTACCCGTGTCCTCATTTCTCACCACGGTAGGGACTCAACTTTAGCGATCGCAGTTGGTGAAGACTTAAAAGGAAAAATATCGGTGGTATTCTATGCTGTGGCAATTCCACTTGCCTTTGTGAACTCATGGTTTGCCTGTGCATTGTACGTTTTAGTCGCAATCATCTGGCTGATTCCAGATCGTCGCATTGAGAAGACTCTCACTTCCTGAACGAATTACGAATTACCTAAGTTGTTACGCATTTAATTTGTACATTTACCTGATGACAGTTAACGACTCATTTCACCAAAACAAAAGGCATAGCCGTTATCTTCTGGTGAACACATGATCAAAACCTCTGTATAAAAAATCAAGAACGCGAAGTATCTTTTAAGACGCTTCGCGTTTATATGCTAAAAAAAGATTGCCTAATTGATTGTTGTCTTAAGCTGCAACTTTTTCCTCAAATGGTTTAAAGGTTTTTTTGCTAGCGCCACAAATCGGACATTCCCAGTCTTCAGGAATTTCTTCAAAAGGTGTACCAGGTGCAATCCCCGAATCAGGATCGCCAGCAACGGGATCGTAAATCATACTGCATTGTCTACAAATCCATTTCCGAGTTTTAGGATCTTCACCAGCAACTCTGGTTGCTGTTTGTCCACCATTTAATACTTCTAAGGCTTCAGTATAGCGATCGGCGTGGTAATTTTCGATGAATTTTAACAAGCCAAAACGGTGTGCAGCTTCCCGAAATGTGTTGGCATGATCGGTAGATTCTTGAACTTGTTTGAGAAATTCTTCAGCTGCGGGATTGTCGCGATCGCGTTGGGCATCTGCGGCAAACTCAGGATACATTGTGGTATATTCATAAGTCTCGCCTTCAATTGCCAAAGATAAACAGCGAGATACAATTTCCCGCTTTTGTTCATCAGTTAAAGCCGCTGCATCTTCTACCACAAGTTCTGGATGTAGTAATTTAAAATGTGCAAAAGCGTGTTCAGTTTCTTGATCTGCTGTTTCTTTAAAAAGTTTCGCCAAGTCTGTAAACCCAAGTTGACGCGCTACATCTGCAAAAAACAGATACTTACGATTTGCCATCGATTCACCACCGAAGGCAGCTTCTAAGTTTTGGAGTGTAGTAAAGTTGGACAAATCCATAATTTTTTAATGCCTGATAAGTGATATTTAGTGCAAAAGCACAGACTCTACAACCGGATAATCAGCCGTTATTTGTATAAGTTATAAATGCTTTATACAAACTTTGTCATCCCATCTTTAGCAATCCGTTTTAATCGAAAGCCAGCACGGCTGTGTTCTCCTACTTGGACAATTATAAAACCGAAAAATTGTGCAACTGACAAATTATATTTTTGATTTAGAGATGGCTGTGATTGCTTTAATTTGTCTGAAGTTATAAAAAGGGATAGTCGGTGTATCCTGTAGCATCAGGTGCATAAAATGTTTTTGGATCTGGAGCGTTCAAATGTGCATTAAATTCTAAACGTTTTGGTAAGTCAGGATTAGCAAGATATAACTTGCCAAAAGAAACTAAATCTGCATTGCCACTAGTAAGAATGCTATCTCCTGTTTGGCGATCGTAGCCACCATTGGTAATCAAAGTACCTTGGAATATTTGTCGAAAGTAGGGTGTAACTGGGTTCATGACTTCGCGGGTTGCTAAATCAACTTCGTTCGGTTCCATCAGGTGAAGATAGGCAAGTCCAAAGGGGTTAAGAGCATTGATTGCATAACCAAAAGTTTCTTGAGGGTTAGAGTCATGCATTCCATAAAAAGTGTTACTTGGCGAAAGTTTTATACCAACCCGGTTCCCACCCCAAACGCTAGCGACTGCTTCCACAACTTCTAAAAGGAATCGGCTACGCTTTTCTATTGAACCGCCATACTCATCTGTGCGCTGGTTAGAGCCATCTTGGAGAAATTGGTCGATTAAATAACCAAATGCACCGTGAAGTTCAATCCCATCAAAACCAGCCGCCAAGGCATTTTTGGCACCTCTGCGGAATTGCTCGACAATCTCGGAAATTTCTGGGGTTTCTAAAGCGCGGGGAGTTTCCAACGATACTTTACCTATGGGTGTATGGAGTGAGCCAATCCCTGCGATCGCACTGGGAGCAACTGGCAATTCTCCATCAAGTAAAGCCGAGTGAGAAACTCTCCCAGAATGCCAAAGTTGCAAAAAAATTCTGCCCCCTTGTTCGTGTACTGCATTAGTTACCAACCGCCATCCTGCCACTTGTTCTTCTGAGTAAATTCCCGGACAGTTAATGTATCCTAAACTCAGAGGTGAAACCATCGTACATTCGGTAACGATCAGCCCAGCACTAGCGCGTTGGGTGTAGTAAGTTGCCATTAGCGAGTTGGGGATGCTTGCAATTGCCCGCAAACGCGTCATCGGTGCCATTACAATCCGGTTTGGTAAGGTGTAAGGGCCAAGCTGAACTGGTGTGAAAAGATTGATATTGGAATTCATAGCTTAAATTTCTATTACGGCATTGCACATTACTGGCTGAGGTTTTGAAACGGGGATCGTTAGGAGAGCTTTTCCTCACGCGATTCCACCGTTGACACGAATATTTTGCCCAGTGATCCACCTAGCTTCGTCGCTAGCAAGAAACGCTACTACATCGGCGATTTCTTGCACATCTCCCAGTTTACCAAAAGCCGCCATTTGGGCTAAACGATCTATCTGTTCTTGGGTTTTGCCTTCTCGGAATAGTTCTGTATCCGTGGGGCCAGGAGAAATAACATTAACTGCGATCGCTTTTGCACCTAATTCTTTAGCTACTACCCGCGTGATTTGTTCAACAGCACCCTTGGTTCCTACATAAGCGCTGTAAGTTGGCAGCATCATCGCCGTAGTAGATGAGGAAAAGTTGATAATCCGTCCCCCCTCTGCCATGTGTTGCGCGGCTTTTTGACAAGCAAAAAAAGTACCTTTGACGTTAATAGCAAAAATCTTGTCGAAATCTTCTTCACTCACCTGAGTAATTGGTTTATAGAAGGCAATTCCGGCATTGTTGACCAAAATATTGACTTTACCAAAGCGTTCGAGTGTTTGCTCAAATAACCGTTTGATGTCGGGTACTTTGCTAATATCAGCTTGGATAGCGATCGCACCTACCCCCAACTTTTCAATTTCTGCAACAACTTCCTGTGCTTTGACTGCATTACCTGCATAGTTAACGACAATAGATGCACCATTACCAGCTAACTTGAGAGCGATCGCTCGTCCAATTCCCCGCGATGAACCAGTGATAATTGCAACCTTCCCTGTCAAAGACGCCATAGATTAATCGAGTTTTATTTTGGTTAATCAAAATAATTATCTGCTGTTAACGTACTGTATCAAGGTTAAATTTAGGGAATTGGGCATGGGGCATGGTGGGGCATTGGTTATTCTCCTTCATCTCCCCCTACCTCCCCTACTCCCCACTCCCCACTCCTCTTAATTAAGATTCTGGAACGATCGCAACACCATCCCTAAGATTGAGCAAACCTGAGATAATAACTTTATCTTCTGGCTGTAATCCTTCAATAACTTGGTAATTATTATCTTTGATCTCGCCTAGCTTTACTCGCTTTTGCCGAGCTACTTGTTGAGATACGCCTTGGGGAGATGTTTCTGTTTCAACTACATAAACAAAAGTGTCCCCACCTACACGAGTCATTGCTGTTGTGGGAATTAAAACTCCGGGGCGTTGATTCCAGAACACTCTAGCCCTCACCAATTGATCTGCACGTAGTTGACCTGTAGGGTTATCAAAAAGTGCTTTGATCAGTATTGTTTGTGTTTCAGTACTAGGATTAGGTGCAATGTAAAATACCCTACTTCTACCCAGCTTTTGACCTTGTGTGTTCATGACCTCCACTGGCATTCCCTTACGCAATTGAGGCCCTTGCTGTAGTGGCACAGAGATATTCACTTCTAAAGGTCGATTTTGGGTGATATTAACTAATGGTGTAGAAGTATTAACTAAATTACCAACTTTCACAGCGAGGTTGCCAACAGTGCCACTAAAGGGAGCGGTAATTTTGTCAGACTGGGGCTGTTGTGTTTGAGTATTTACATTAGCTTGCTGCAAGGTTTTTTCAGCCTGCAATATATTGGCTCGTTGTGCTTGAATCCTGGAATCAATTGCATTAAGACTAGTTTTAGCATTAGCGAGCCTATTAGCAAACTGATTGCTAGTTTGTCGAGATACGGCTCCTTGTTCAGCTAGAGCAAGAAACTTTTCGTAATTTTGCTCATACAATTGCACATTTGCAATATATGATGGTCGTTCTGCTTCCAGAGATTGGAGTGTAGCGCGGGCATTTGCCAGTTGCATTAAAAATGCTGGAGGTACAGAATTTTTCAGAGCGATCGCTGCTTGTGGTGTACGATCTACTTGGAGAATCGCCGTTCCTTCGGCTACTGAATCTCCCGATTTTACAAGTACCTGGGTAACTTGGCCCTGAATCCTCGGCTGGAGCGTAACTGAGCGCTGGGATTTTAGGCTAGCAATAAAATCTGAACTTTCCTCAACGATGCCGCTTTGTACGGTGGATATTTTGACTCTTACACCTTGAGGTTGAGGGTTAGCAGTTGAAGGTGCTGAATTTGGCGGAGTAAGTAAACGCCAAACTATAGGTACTCCGCCCCCTAACAATAGTAGTGCTGCTAAAAATAACCAAAGCCACCGCCGTTTTCCAGAAGGTGGCTCAAATGAGCTTTGTGGAGCTTTTTCTCCAAAATCAGTTTGAGGCTCAGGGGATGTCATGGCTTTTGAGGAACTTAAGGAACAAATTGACTAGAATTCAATCAAAATTTCATCTGTTTATCTTGAAATTACTGATTTAGCATGAGGTTTTGTGGCAAATTATGTGTTACCCCATTCAAATATACAGTTTTGATGATTCTGTCTAAATCTACCGAAAGGTTAATCCCTAATTTCCCATCCAGTTATCATGGACAAGGGTTGATGATACTGGCATACTCATAATTCCACCGCAGAAAGTCGATGATCTGCCTGAGCCAATATGTAAGTTAATCATACGCCTAGTTGACCGTAGCTCAATCCCTTTAAAGTCTTTCTGGTCAATCTTCCGATTAGAAAATTAACGGCTGAACTCTGCTTCTGCCAAGTCAACAAAAGCCTTACCAACAGTTACGTAGGGTAGTAGCCCAAATAATTCAAGTTCAGGACTATGAGTAGATAAAGGTAAGCGTATACTACCAATGTCCTTTCGGCAACCAAGAAAAAATAATCGCCGCCTTAACTGGGGAGTACCAAAATCAGCAGCTAAAAGTACACCGACTGAGATGTTGTAACCTAAATTCGCCATCTTATCCCAAGTTTGCTGGTATACTGTGCCACCTGCAATACCTTTGAGATTAGATACATTCTCCATAACAAAAAAAGGTGGGTACAAGTGCTCGACAAAACGTAAAAATTCATAAATCATACCACCTCGATCATCCTGAAAGCCTTTTTGTTTACCTGCCTGACTAAAAGATTGGCAGGGTGGGCCTCCAAAGACAATATCTGGTTTCTCAACTTCACCAGAAAACTTTTGCCATAGACTTAACGGGTTTTCTACAGTGGAAATATCATTTTCCAAAACGCAAATATGGCCACCAAAAAAACCACGCAGTGTTGAACAAGCATCTGACCAATTATCGAGAGCTACCTTAGTTTCTATACTGCCCGTAAGATAAGCACCAATATCCATACCTCCTGCGCCACTAAATAAGCTGAAAGCTTTGAGGGAACGATTTTCAAATCCTAACAACTTTGCTTGCTGAACTAAAGATTTAAACACAGCTTCTGCAAGCGGTACAGGTACAGCATTACCTACCTGAAGCTGAGTACTTGTTAGGGTTCCCTCAAACTTTATATCGTCAGGAAACCCTTGTAAACGAGCTGCTTCTCGCACAGTAATAAATCGATTTTTATAGGGATGGACGAACTTATTGAAAATGTACCCCGTCACTGTTAGAGAGGGTTTATCTGGATCAAGACGAATTATTCTTAAATTTGGTCCACCCTGACGATTTGGATCGTGCTTGAGATAAAATTTAAAGCTATCGTGCCAAAGTTCTTCAGGCAAATCCTGCATTTTTTGCCCAATTTTTAAGGCATCGATACGCTTTTGTACATCTGAACCAACCCGTCTAGCAATGTGATTTGCAACCAATTTGCACGGACTATTAAAATTGGAAGTTTTCTGAAATCCAGTCATCTCTCACATGGCTTTGGGTGAAGGTGATTATACCATCAAAAAGATTGTAAATCTCTTTTTCCGGTGGCAAATCTGCAATTTTTTTCGCTTTTCCTGTTTCATCTAGCGTCCATATAACATCCTGAAGTTCGAGCAGGTAATCATTATAGTGACGCACAGCATGAATATTAGACAGCAAAGCAGTTTTTACTGCTATTTGACTATGTTTTGGCTTTCCTGTAGCAGCAATTTTTAAGACTTGATAAATTCCTTTTTTAATATCATCAGTTCTGTCCATTCCTACGCTAGATTTACCATCAGAGACGGATTCGTACCCATCACCACTCTTTCTAACTGGCCAAGTCAAAGGTCTAGGAGTAGGTTGTCCACAAGCATTTGTTAACCAATAAACAGCTTCAGGTATAGTTCCCCTACCGCGTGCTGCTTTATTATACGCAGAATAGGCAATATTCCAAAACTGAAAATATCGATAAAACAGTTGATTATCCCGGACAAAACTTCTGCCAATTTGTTCGTATGCCCATGTTGGAGAACTATGGCTTCCTTTTACTCCTAGATCCACAAGTTCATAGTTCCAGCAATCTCCTTCTAACTTGGGCAAAATTATGTGCAAGTTAGATGATGCCAGAAATGAATTATCTGTAGGAGAATGCGAACAAGGTATTGGTTCTCCATGTTCTCCCATCTCGGTTTGTACCTCAACCTTCGCTGCTAAAGGAAGTGTTGTCAATGGTGCGGCTTTTACTTCTGCAAGCAAGACTACACTCTCTTTCTCATCATGAATTATGACGTCAACGGGTTCAGCACCATGATAAATTTTTAAATTCCTCGAATTAATTTTAAATAAATGTTTTAGAAATACACAGAGCAAACGACTTGTGGTTTTGCCAATAGTTCCAGATGGTAATTTATTTGCCTGATGATAGTAAAAATTACCTTGTAAAACACATCTTGGACAAGTGTTAGTATATGGGTAAATTAACAGAGGAATATTATTTACTGGACAATAAAGCCATCCTTTATTAGTTAGTTTTGTATAGTACTCAGCAGCTACAATCAGGTCAAAAGCTGCTGCCAGTGATATACCAGGATTGGTAGCAGTACGTATGGCATTTTCCAAAGCTTGCTCAACCAAAATGGAGGTTAATGCTTCTTCATGGGGATTTACTTCCAGAGCTTTAACTCTTCCTAAAAGGCTAACTATCCAATCGGATTTAACTGGTTCAGGTTGATTACTTTGCACTAGTATTTTAAAGATGCGATGTCTTATCTGCGAGACGCTACGCGTAGCTTGCTTCCCTGTAGTGGTAAGACGTACTATTCGGAGTCGCACTCATATTACACAACAGCATAACAGCAATCACTTTGCCCGTCGCAAGCGATGTCTACGACGGGCTTTGCCTACGCACTTATCGGCAGCACTTTTCTTCAACTCACTGTAATAACTGTTCCTGCACTCTCATTTGCCAATCTATCCACTGCACATACGGCATAGCTTCCTGCTTGTTGGACGGTAGCGAAGGTTGTACCAGCAGACAAAATTCGCTGAATTGTCCAAGTATCGCCACTCAGCCGATAAAGTGTCCAAGAACGAACTGGCTGATTATCACCAGGCTGCCAACTCAGTTTGCGGTTATTGACTTGTAGTCCAGTCGGTGGTGGGGGTGGTGTTGTATCTTGCCAAGGCAAAGTTGGCGGTAGCGCAGGTTTGTTATAAAGCAGACTTTGGAATTTATCAGCAATGCCCTGACTATTTTCCGTCAAAACACCAAGATTAAAGAAGATATTCCCTAATGACAACTGTGCAGCTTGGCTGCGACTAATTATCACCTGCTTTTCAATCTCACCACTCTCTCGACTCTTGTTGCTTGGTTCTGTCAAATTGTTCCCAGCGTAAACGTGTCTTTGCTTTGTGTTTATCTGTGTCCACCACTTTAGCAACGCCGAATAACTTTGTTGTGGTTGGTCTGTGCGCCAATATAATTGAGGAGCAATATAATCAATCCAGCCTTCTTCTAACCATTTCTTAGAGTCGGCATACAGCACGTTGTAAGCATCCAACCCAGTAATACCAGCGGGTTGTCCGGGGCGATAAATTCCAAAGGGACTAATACCAAATTTTACGTCGGGTTTGGTTGCTTTAATTCCCTGCCAGAGGCGCTGTACCATTTTGTTAACATTGTCCCGTCGCCAGTCGCCAAGGCTGAGTGTACCACCGGCTGCTTTATATGCAGCGTAGGTTTTGTCGTCGGGAAAAGACTGTCCTTCGATGGGATATGGATAGAAATAATCATCTAAGTGAATGCCATCAACATCGTAGCGCTTCACTACATCGAGAATTACGTTGTACGCCCTATCCTGAACTATTTTCAGTCCTGGGTCCATCCAGCGTTGAGTTTTCCACAAATAAACGCTTTCTGGATTGGTAGCTGCTAGGTGGGGACGGACTGTTTTAGCTGGGTCGGTGGAAGTGCTAGCGCGGTAAGGGTTGAACCAAGCATGAACTTCAATATTGCGCTTGTGACATTCTGCGATCGCAAACGCTAAAGGATCATAAAATGGTTCTGGTGCTTTCCCCTGAGTTCCGGTAAGCCAAGCACTCCAAGGCTCTAATTGAGATTCATATAAAGCGTCTCCTTCCGGTCGCACCTGGAAAATCAGGGCATTGAAGTTCAGCGCTTGTAATTTAATCGCAATTTCGGTGAGTTCAGCTTTTTGTTGGGCAACAGAGAGTCCGGCTTTGGAAGGCCAATCACCATTCCACACAGATACTAACCATGCCCCCCGGAACTCCCGGCTATGATTTACTCTAACGCTACCGATAGGTGTGGGGGTTGGCGTTGGTGTTGGGGTTGGTGTTGGTGTTGGCGTTGGTGTTGGCGTTGGAGTCGGTATTGGTGTAGGTGTGATTATTGGCGGCTGCACTAAGTAACTAGAGGCAATTTTTTCAGCCTGACCTAAATACACCAAAGCTTGATAAATAATTACTGCCACATCTGCACGGGTGGCTGCAATATTAGGACTGAGTAATTTTAGATTAGGGAAACTAACCACCAATCCGGCACTAGTGGCAATAGCTACGTGATTTCGGCCATACTCAGGAATCTGAACAGAATCTTGATAAATTTGTGGAAGTGCTGAGAGGAGGTCAGGTTTTACTTTGGTGGCAATTTCTAGACCAGCTACCAAGGAAACTAATACTTCTACTTTAGTAATTCGGTTAGCGGGACGGTAACTTTTATCAGGAAACCCACTAATAAATGCTTTTTCGTAAGCTGTTTGAATGGCGGCTGCTGCCCAATAACTAGTGGGTACATCAACAAAGGGGACATACTGCCGCTTCTTGGCAACGGTGGGAAATGCCTTGGCGATGATGGCGGCAAATTCAGCGCGGGTGAGTGAGTTATCGGGGCGATAAGTGCCATTAGGCGACCCACTGACAATACCACGTTGGGCTAAGGCTGTAATAAATAAGCGTGCCCAATGGTTTTGAATATCCGAGAAGGGAGTAGCAATAGATACCATTGTTGAAAAGCAGCTAGCTGGCCTGGATTTTGATTTCCTTAGTTAATTTAGCAATATGAAGGCGATCGCTGCTGCAATCTCGTTGTAAACTTTGACTATTGAAGTTTGGGATAAGGCATTGGTAATTAGTTTTCCCCATTCCCCATCTACTAAGTAGCATTTGTGGCTTCGTTAGTAGGATTCGAGGTAGAACGCGCATTCAATGCCAACATCACGCGTGAAATGCCAGTAAAAAGAATACTGACACCAACTAGTGTGCCAAGAAGCCAAGGCGCATTGAAGGGCCACTGGAACCAAATCATTCCACCTAATACCAGTGTGATGATGCCATCAGCTAGTATCCACGTCCAGTTATCTTGCGGACGTAACTGGAATGCCAGAATTAACTCGAATGTGCCTTCAGTCAGCAAAAAGCTGCCAAGCAACAGAGTGAGTGTAAGCACGCCTGTATAAGGATAAACAAATAGCATTATGCCCGTTGCAATATAGAGTGCGCTCAACAAAATTTTCCAAATGAAACCTCCGCGATCGCGGGTTTGAGTGGCGTACACTAGTTTTGTAAATCCTGCGAAAATCAAAATCACTGCAATCCAAGTCTCGGCGAATATCGTTGAGATATTTGGCACTGCGATCGCAATAGCCCCGACAATACTCAGAAGAACACCAGTGATCAGCGCTCCATTAACATTCTTGTTAATATCTCTAGAAACGTTGGTTGTCATATAAATTTTTCCCTAACTCTACAATTACGTTAGGGAATTTCTCAGCCACAGAATAGAGCCTTAAGATAGACTCATCGGTATTAAATTTCAGCAGTAACTAGTACAGCACGGCGTAAATAAACCACCCATTCCCAATCAACAAAACCCTTACGCTGTCTTCATTTTTAATTTTTAATTTTTAATTCCGCCTTGCGGTACTAGCCTCAGAAAAGTTTTGCAAGATTGCTTAGGCGTTCATAAACGGGGATGAGACGATCTCCTTCAAGTTCAACAGAAGTACTTGGATAATTCTGAATGGCTCCAAGCAGTGTAACTTCACCATTTTGTTTAATAGATTCACTTAAAGCGTTTCGCAGCGCTTCCTGATCTAGTTCTCCTTCGGTAGGACGAATTACCTCACCAATTTGGTTAACTAAAACTGGCCCCGCCCAGCTAGACAGTAAGCTATTTAAAAAGGAAGGATCGGCTTTTATCGAAGCTTTAAGTGCCTTACGAGCTACAGCTGGATCTTGTTGCGCTGCTTGTAAATAGGCTTTTAATGTCGGGGTAGTTTTGCCGGTTTCTGTAAACTGAGTTAACTCTTGAACAGATATTTGCCCCTGAAAAGTACCATATTTTAAAATAACTTGCTCCGCAGCATTCGCATTAGTACTTGAGAGGAGAACAATAGCACCTAGACCTAAAGCTACTGTTTGAGTGAGCAACTTAGCGAATTTCCGGTTTTTTAATCGATTGAAAAATTGATTAATCTGCATTTTATCGAAGTTTCTAATAGTGCGGGGTGTACATAGGCATAAAATGCCCAAAGGTCGTATTTCTCACAAAAATTTTACTACAGATACATGATTAGGGGCGTACAAATGTAAGCCCCTATAGCCAATTTATTTGTTGCAAAAATTTTGGAAAATAGTCTTATTAAGCCTTGTCATTAGGCGAAATTAATGAGGTAGTATTGATTTATCTTCATCTAAAGTTGGTGCAGGTATGCCTAAATGCTTCCTTGCAGATTCTTCAGCTAGCTTTCGGTCTTGCTCATTATCGAACTGACTTTCATCTAACAAATGAGGGTTTTTTACCGCTTCATCTCGGCTTGGTTTATAGCCATTTTTCCACCTGTATTTCCAATCCATAATTTGAAAGGCAGATATACTGCGATTTGATTGTCTAGGTTCTTTATTATCTTAGGTGCTTAATGCAAAATGATACTCCTGCTATAGGTTGAAGAGACTCATTCATAAGGTACAAATCTAACATAAAATTTCACAGTCCCAGAATTTGTTTGCCAGAATTTGTTTGAGTTTATATTTTTATTCAAAAACCCATAGACGATCGCAGCACTAAATTTGTTCCAAATACTATCTCTATAATTGATGCATAAACAAAATAGTGGCTCTCAAGCAATATGTCTAGAGATATAACTAAAATAGCTGATTTTATGAGAACTACACCTCTAGGCTCACGCAATTGAAACAAAAAAGCTTAATACTAAAAAATAGCATTGCCAGCCTTAAATCTAGTTGTAATTAAGGAATTGCAGTCTAGAAAAAGTAAATAGAGAAAAAACTACAACCAATGACAACTTCTACAGATCGCAACCAACAAATTACAAAATTGCATGAACTAATTAAAGATATTGATTATGGTATGTTTACCACAGTCGATGATGATGGAAGCTTGCATAGTTACCCGATGTCCAGGAGTGGCGAGATTAATTCTGATGCTACACTCTGGTTTTTTACCTATGCCGCTTCTCATAAGGTAACTGAGATTGAACATCATCCACAGGTCAATGTCAGCTTTTCGTCACCCAGTCCGCAGCGTTTCGTTTCTATTTCAGGTACAGCACAGCTTGTGACAGACCGCAACAAGATGCAAGAGCTATGGAAGCCGGAACTTCAAACCTGGTTTCCAAAAGGACTGGACGAAGCCGATATTGCTTTGCTCAAGGTGAATATTAATCAGGTTAATTATTGGGATAGTGTATCGAGTTTTAAGCCACAAACAATTAGTTTTTAACACCATCACGCCTTTAAGATATGTAATTGTGGGATGAAATTGGCAAAGATTGAGTATTTTTGATTGCAAAAAGTCATAGCGATCGCCTTAAGAAAAGCGATCGCTCAATTTATTTTTATTTAAAAAGGCTACAAAATCTATCTTGTAGCCTTTTTTAGGCATTTTTTATTTGGAAGTCTCTTGCAGTTATGATCACTAATAAGGAATCGCTTTTGCTTTATGGAACATAATATAGTTTTGCGTAAAATCGCAGTGTTTTTAAACACAGAGAGACGCAGAGTGCTTTTGAATTATTGCGGGCAAAAATTCTTACCTCGCATCTTGGTACGTGCTGCTGTGCGAGTAGTAGTAATGATTTGTCTAACAGCAGGAGTGTTGGGCATTTTGGGAAGCACTGCTCCTGTGAGTTATGCTCAACTAGTAAGTACTACTACGCATATCCAGAATAAACAGACACCATTAAAATCAGCAGCGCTCAATGCCACTGTATATCACAGTCCTGATTGTAACTGTTGTGGCGGGTGGATTGATCACTTAAAGGCACAGGGTTTTAAAATCACAGACTTTTCTACACCTAACATCGAAACAGTCAAACAAAAGTACAACGTGCCGGATAACTTGTCATCTTGCCACACAGCAATTGTTAATGGATATGTGATCGAAGGACACGTCCCAGCAGACGACATCAAACGTCTGCTTCAAGAAAAGCCAAATATTGCTGGTTTATCTGTTCCTCAAATGCCTGTAGGTACTCCTGGGATGGAGATGGGGAATCGAAAAGATCCGTTTTCTGTGTTTTCCTTTGATCGCAAGGACTCAGTTGCAGTATTTAATAAGTATGGTGCTGAGTCTTGAGTGAGTTACGAGTGTTGTTAGCGGTAGCGGAGCCAACAGCACTTGTAATTCAGCACTGTTCATCGTTTGGAACCAGATTTGATCAACTGCGACAAATGATTTAACCATCTTTCAAACCAGAAGACAGATGCGAAAGTTGCAACATTTTGAGAAAGAAGTTCAATTGCATGATTGCAATCTTGCAGACTTTCATCAAGTCCCATTACATGATATATTTCACGAGCATTGCAAAAGGCATTGAGCGCTTCTGATTCTCGATTAATTTTTTCTAACACCAAACCCAAATTAAACCAGGCGTTTGCTTCCCCATTTTGGTCATTGAGATCCCTTTTAATCTCTAATGATTGTTGATAAAACTCAAACGCTCTTTGGTATTCTCCCAAAGCTTTATAAGCACTGCCCAAACCACTCAAGGCCATAGCTTGGCTATTATTATCGCTAATGAATTTTGCCAGCCCTAACCATTGCTGGTAAAACTCAATTGCCAGTTGGTAATTCCCTAATGATTCATAAGTATTGCCCAAACTTCCCAGGCTTATGCATTCTCCAGTCCAATCGCCAATTTTCTTGGTTATACCCAACCACTGCTCATAGAACTCTATCGCTTGCTCATACTTACCCAGGTATTCATAAGTATTTCCCAAACTTCCCAAGCAAATACCTTCCCCAGTGCGATCGCCTATTTTCCTGGTAATACTCAACCACTGGTGATAAAATTCAATCGCTCGCTGGTATTTTCCCAGTGATTGGTAAGCGTTACCCAACCCAGATAAAGATTTGGCTTCCCCGAATTGATCGCCTATTTCTCTCGTTATATCCAACCACTGCTGATAAAACTCAATTGCCAGATGGTACTCGCCTCGTGAGTAGTAAGCATTGCCCAAACTTGCTAAAGAAATGACTTCTTTATTGCGTTGGCTTTGCCCGCCGTAGGCATCGCCTGTTTCTCTAGCTTTTTCTAAGCACTGTTCTTCAAACTCAATAGACTCAATGTTATTTAGGCTCCCGGATCTAATTACTTCTGTCATTTTCTATAGAAAACAAAATTTTTGGTTAATTAAGCTGTCGATTATACAATTTTCTGTGACTTCAGCACAGGATCAGTGCAACTTATGGATACAACTTCTCTCAAAATCTAGAAATTGTTCTTCAAAAACTTTCTTTTATACACAGTTAGGGCTGTGTATAAAAGAATTTTATTTATCGAACAGAATAAAGGCGTCAGTCGTCAGAATGGGCTAAACCTTAGCTATCCGCTAACAGCAATATTTTCTGTATGAACTGGCGGTGCTTCACAGCGTAAAGCCTTCTCTTTCAGAGACGCTAACGCGAACGGCATGGCTTCGCTTAGAGCGACGCAGGAGCGTCTAAATAATCGGCGTTTTTGCACCACCACCAAATCGTAGATTTGGTGGTGGTGCAACAATTCCTGCGCCGGTCTGAATCCCCGACTGATAGCGAACGCGTTGCGTCTTTATTCTGACTTCTGAATTCTTCTTCAAATTCTTTCAAATAAAAAAATACTCAATTACTTTTTGTGGAGTTGGCGTTCCACCCGTAGCTAAAACCGGGCTTTCCGACCCACCCCACAAGATTGGATAATTTATTTGTTAGAAGTCTCTGAGTAACAAGCCTATTAAATATAGTATGCTACAAAATTTAGACTACTGTTTATTTTAGTTTTCAGACTTTACAACTACCCATTGCGTCACAGGCGCCATTGCTCGCCAGCCCAAAAATTTACCAATAGGTTCCGCCCGCTGAATGGCAATACGAGTTAAATCGCCACCGACTCGTTTATGCCATTGAAATAAAGTTTGCTCACCCTCTACCGTCACAACATTTGCCACCAAACGTCCACTCGGCCGTAGCGCTTCCCAGCAAACATCAAAAAGTCCCGTTGCTGTAACCCCACCACCAATAAAGATGGCATCTGGTGCTAATAAGTTTTTCAGGACATGGGGTGCTTTCCCTTCAATGATTTGCAGATTGGGAGTACCAAGAGTGGCGGCATTATCAGCAATATATAGTAGTCTAGAAGAATTTTGTTCGATCGCGATCGCTCGACACTGAGGATGACTCCGCATCCATTCGATAGAAATTGAACCGCAACCCGCGCCAACATCCCACAATAATCCTCCCGGTGTGGGAGCCAAAGCTGCTAGGGTAACTGCCCTAACTTCACGCTTCGTTAACTGTCCATCGTGGTGGTAGGCGTTATCTGGTAATCCTGGTAATCTTGGCAAAGGAATAACCCCAGGATCAGGAATACAATAAACTGCGATCGCATTCAAAGCCGCAACTTCAGTTTCACTCCAAGATGCCGCCGTCCCTTCTACAATTCTTTCATGAGTGCCGCCCATGCGCTCCAAGACGGTGATTTTGCTGCCACCGTAGCCGCGATTTGTCAAAATTTCAGCAACAATGGCGGGTGTGTCCTTTCCTTCGCTCAAAATCAACAGCTGCGCTTTTGGGTAAATGTAAGATTGGAGTAGGGAGGATGGACGACCATTCAAACTCAAGGTTTCCACCTCAGTTAAAGACCATCCCACCCTGGCACTAGCGAGGCTGAAGGCTGAAGGTGCGGGGATAATCGTCATTTCAGAGACAGGAATTCGCCGCATCAAGGTGACACCAATGCCGTAACACATAGGATCGCCACTGGCTAGTACGCAGATTGACTGACCCCGACGCTGAATGATTTCGTCTACAGAGGTGCTAATAGGGGATGTCCAGACTAGTTTTTCACGTTGGTCATCTTTAGGGAGCATTGCTAAATGGCGATCGCCTCCCACAATTACTTTAGCTTGAGTGATTAGGGAAAGAGCGATCGCGCTTAACCCCTGTAATCCATCTTCCCCAATACCGACGATAGAAAGCCATTTCTCTGTCATGCTAATTCATGATTAATAACTAATATTTGACGTTAATTCTAATTCTGAATTATTCCGTCAATTTTGGTAGAATATAGTTCATAGTGCTGGATTGAGGATAACAGGATGAACTCACTCCCAGAAATAGAAGCTGCTATTCTGCAACTGTCTGAAGATGAAATGCGGGATTTATCAAACTGGCTTCAAGAATATCTCAATGATGCCTGGGACAGGCAAATCGAAGCAGATGCAAAATCCGGTCGATTGGATCAGTTAATCCAGCGTGCAAAGGCAGATATTCAAGCTAATCAGGTAAAACCGTTAGATGAAATCCTTAACAACCCCTGATTTTTGGCGCTCTTATGCTGCACTTTCAAATGAAGTTAAAGAGCAAGCTAGAAAGGCATATCGTCTTTGGATTAATAATCAATTTCATTCGTCTTTACATTTCAAAAAAGTAGGAAATGATTTGTGGTCAGTCAGGATTAGTGGTGGATATCGCGCACTAGCACTTAAGAAAGGCGAGGATTATTACTGGGTCTGGATTGGGTCACATGATGAGTATGAGTTGCTGATTGGATAATAATATTGCTATTTCAACCTTTACGAACTTTAAAAATAGTGAACATTCAATAGTTACTAGTCTTATCTAGTACAATGTTTAAGCTAGTTTTGAGAGTTCATAGTAAGGACTAAAGTCCTTACTATGAACTTATATACTTGATAATTGGTCACCGTTAAACCAGCGCTGCTGTTGCTTTCAAAGCAAAAATCTTCTCAATCACATCTTCTACTACCTTATCTGGCGTAGAAGCACCAGAAGTAACTCCCACAACAATTTTTCCATCTGGCAACCAGTTTTCTGTAGTTATTAACTGCCCATTTAATTGCCGATGTTCTATGGAATCTCCTGATTTAATCCGTTCAACAGTATCAATATGATAAGAAGGAATTCCCCGTTCAAAAGCAATTTGTTGCAATTGCGTAGTATTGGATGAATTAAACCCACCAATTACTACCATTAAATCTAAATTATGTTCCACTAATTCCAACATGGCATCTTGCCGTTCTTGGGTGGCGTCACAAATGGTATTGAAGCTTTGGAAATGCTGATTTAATTCTGTAGGGCCATACTTTTGCAACATAGTCCGCTCAAAAAGTTTGCCGATTTGCTCAGTTTCACCTTTAAGCATGGTAGTTTGGTTAGCAATACCAACTCTTTCTAAATCTTGATCGGGGTCAAATCCGGCTGAACAAGCTTTAGCAAATTTTGTCAGAAATTCTTCCCGGTTGCCACCATTAATAATATAGTCAGCAACATAACCTGCTTCTTGCAAATTCAACACAATTAAATACTTGCCAGCAAAAGAACTAGTAGCAACTGTTTCTTCGTGCTTATATTTACCGTGAATTATTGATGTGTAATCGATTTTTTTGTGCTTTTCTACTGTATTCCAAACTTTAGAGACCCAAGGGCAAGTTGTGTCAACAATTTTGCAGCCTTTATCGTGAAGTATCTGCATTTCTTGAACGCTTGCCCCAAAAGCCGGTAATATGACCACATCGCCAGTTCCCACAACAGAAAAGTCTTTATTCTTGCCTTCAATGGGGATAAATTCTACTTCCATCTCCTGCATTCGCTGATTTACAGAAGGGTTGTGGATAATCTCGTTAGTAATCCAGATGTGTTCTTTGGGGAAGTGCTGACGGGTTTCATAAGCCATAGCTACAGCTCGTTCTACACCCCAGCAAAAGCCAAAGGCTTGTGCTAGTCGGATTGTGACATCACCTCGTTGCAAGATGTAATTGCGATCGCGAATTTCCTGAATCAAGTTACTCTGATACTCAGATTGCAACTGGGTAGCAACTTCTGCTTGATGACCAAAACCCTTGCGATTGTAATTTTCTGAATGTTGGAGGCTGCGCTTAAAAGCTTTTGTATCCATTAGATTTGTCTACTTAAACCACTATTTCTTATTTTCTCGCGCCCAGACGCGATTTATACAAAGTTGTATTCAAAGATATTATCAAAGAGCGGGAAAGGGAAAATGATTTAATGGCTTTACCCTTTACCCTTTAACCTTTTCCCCTCTTTTTCTTGCTGGGGTTTTAATTCGATATTGCTATAAATCTGCAATGCAGAACGCCAAACTATATAGCCTTCAGGACTTAAGTGTAAGCCATCGGTAGTAAATTCGCGGCGGAGATTTCCTTGCTTGTTGGTAAACAGCGGGTATAAATCGAGATATTTGACACCTTTTTTGGTAGATATGCTTTGCAATTGCTGATTCAACTTGCGAATGCGACTATTGGCAACAGCCAGAAGTTTTTCTCGTCCTTGCCAAGTTGCTTCCTCTGCTCCATGTGGCAAAATCGATTGGACAACAATTTGCGCTGTGGGATGAGTCTTTTGCAGGTAACTGATAATTTGCCGTTGATTATCTAAAATTACCCTGTCGCTCATCCCCCGAATTAGGTCGTTAATGCCAATCATCACAAAAATCACCTCTGGCTGGGTGCGGTCAAATATCTCCAATCTTTTCAAAAGTCCATTGCTGGTTTCTCCAGAAATTCCTTGATTGAGCCAATTTTTACCTTCGGGTAATAACTCAGGGGGAAACCACAAACTCAGAGAATCTCCCGCCAGGATAGTTAAATCGGCAGGACGTTGGTCAGCGGCGACCTTGGCTTCTTGCTTAAGGATGTCTACCCACTCTTGATAACTGAGTTGGTGACGGCGACCCAAATCAGGTGTAGCAATTTGGGGTGAGTTGTTCAGGTTGATTGGTTCTGGGGATGTTACTATCCCAAAAAAAGCGGACAATCTCTGCTGTTGCCAAATTAGCAGGATGACCGCCAACATTAGGATGCCGTTGGTTAACAGCGAGAAAAATGCCCAGATAGGAAAGGTTTTAAGAGAAGTAGACACAACTAGCGAAATTTACCAATTATTTGAATCAAATTTTAACGCTAGCGATCGCAAATGACACACTCTTAGATTGGGGATTGGGGACTGGGGATTGGGGATTGGGGAAGCAAACAGAAAGTTCTTTCCTCCTAACTCAGCACTCAGCACGGGCTAAACGCCCCGCTACCGCTAACAGCACTCACCACTCCTAAGTGGGACGATCGCCAAACTCGGAGTTGTAACCTTCTTCACCATGTTCGTTGATATCTAAACCTTGCAATTCAGCTTCCTCTTTGACTCGTAGCCCGACTGTAGCATCGATAACCTTGAGAATAATCCACGTACCAACACCGGCGATCGCGTAAGCAATGGCAATTGCTACTAGTTCAACTCCCAATTCACCAAAATTACCGCGCAACACTCCGTCTTTACCTCCTCCATTGACTTGAGTAGTGGCAAAGACTGCTGTTAAAATTGCTCCCACTGTACCACCAATACCATGCACAGGAAAGGTATCTAAAGCATCGTCAATTTGTAGCTTGTGCTTGAAACTGATTGCATAGAAGCAAACAAAGGCGGTGATGAAACCAATTAAAATCGCTGATAGTGGTGTGACAAATCCGGCGGCGGGAGTGATACCCACCAATCCAGCAACGGCTCCTGTAGCTGCTCCTACGGCGGTTGGTTTACCCCGTAAAACACTCTCCAAAATCAGCCACATTAATGCACCAGCTGCCGCAGATGTATTCGTAGAGACGAAGGCTGTTGTTGCCACATTTGTTACTAAGTTACCAGAGGTTCCACTAGCAAGAGTTAAAGCACTCCCAGCGTTGAAGCCGAACCAACCAAACCACAATAAGCCAGCACCCAGTAAAATAAACGGAACGTTGTGCGGTGGGCTAAGACGATCAGGATGGGTTTTCCGAGGCCCAAGGACGATCGCTGCTACCAGGGCTGAAACGCCTGAACTAATGTGAACTACTGTACCACCGGCAAAATCGAGGGCACCCAAGCCACCATACAAACCTAGAAATCCACCTTTAGCCCATACCATGTGGTCTAGAGGGGCGTAAATAAAAGTTGACCACAATACCACAAACAGACAATAAGCGCGGAAACTCATCCGTTCTGCGATCGCCCCAGAAATTAAGGCTGGGGTGATAATGGCAAACATGGCTTGGTAGATCATGAATGCCTGGTGAGGTATCGTTCCAGCATAAGAAAGAACCTCCGGGGGATTTGACCCTTTGAGATAATCGGTTATCTCTAAGCCGACACCATTCAATCCCAGCCATTGCAATCCACCGATAAACGGTAAACCTGGTGCAAAGGAAAGACTATAGCCCCAGAGAATCCAGCTAACTCCCACGATCGCCATCAACACAAAGCTCATCATCAATGTGTTTAGGATGTTGCGCGATCGCACAAATCCACCATAGAAAAATGCTAATCCTGGTGTCATTAGCAGCACAAGGGCTGCTGAAATCAGCATAAATGCCGTATCTCCAGTATCAGCAGCAGGTGGAGTAGCGGCTGGTGTTTGGGCAAAAGCATTGCCCATTAGCGGTACTCCCAAAAACAGTAGGGTGATAGCCCCAATCATCACAACTTTTTTCAACACTTGTTTTTTTTCCTAAGCACCAATGATTTGTATCCTTAACTACATTTGATTACTTTTAGTTACACATTTTTGTCTTGAAAGTTACTTAACGTTAATTTTCTGGAAATGTTAACAAAAATATAATCCAGGTCGTAGTTGCCAAGATTTAAAAAAGGGTATGAATATGCAATAGTTGCATGTTTATTTTTCGAAGAATAGCATTTTATTCAACCGACACAAAGTCCCAAATTTTTAGTTACCTACTGTTACAAAGCAAAATACTTTTTAATTCTGACAATTAGGGTAAATTACCAGACAATTTGACCAAATATTTCATGATTTATCTTGATATCTCCTGCAAAACGCATAAATATCTACATGACTGCTTCTCAGCACATATTTGGGTCTGAATCATAAGGCTTATAGCACGGCTTTAAAGTAATGAGTAAGGAGTAATGAGTTTCATAGTGAATGAAAAATGAGTATTTACTCATTACTTATTACTTATTACTCATTACTCCTTCTTAAGAGCGCCTTTAGGTCGGTGAGGATGTCAACGTTTGGTCGCTAAAAAACTTTTGCAATTTTGGGTGAGGTTATTATCTGTTTAAAAGGGAATACTTTGAAGAAGAATTCAGAAGTCAGAATTCAGGAGTCAGAATTCAGGAGTCAGAATTCAGGAGTCAGAATAAAGACGCGACGCTCGTTCGCGTAGCGTGTCGTAGACAAGACTCGCTTTCCGCAACGCTTACAGTTGGGGATTCAGATCGGCGCAGGAATTGTTGCACCACCAACTTGAAAATTTGGTGGGGGTGCAAAAACGCCGATTATTCAGACGCGACTCGAAAATACTCGCTTGCCGCCGATTTCAAAGAAACCAGGGCAGAAAAAATACAGTAGAGACTTGATCCTTTGAACGATTATTTCACAAAGTCGAACTCAGTGAAATTACGCTAACGCTTTTAACTAAACTATTGTCATTAATTAAAGTAAGTTTGTTGAATTGGGCATTGGGAATTGGGAATTGGGCATTGGGCATTGGGCATTGGGCATTGGTTATTATCCTGCTCCCCTGCTCCCCTGCTTCCCTGCTCCCCTACCTCTCCCAAAATGTAGATAAGGCTTAAGGATGAAAGCACCATTACCTGATAACGAAGCACAGAGAATTGAGATACTTTTGCAGTATAAGATTCTCGATACGCCACCTGAAGCTGCATTTGACGACCTCACCCGTCTAGCTTCGTATATTTGTCAGACTCCTATCGCCTTAATTAGCTTAATTGATACAAACCGTCAGTGGTTTAAGTCAAAAGTCGGAATGGAAGCCCTAGAAACACACCGAGATTTAGCATTCTGTGCCCATGCTATTCTCCAGCCTGATGTTTTGGTTGTACCAGATGCAACAGATGACGAACGGTTCGCTACAAACCCACTGGTAACATCTGACCCAAATATTCGGTTTTATGCTGGTGTCCCTTTGACTAATCCAGAAGGATATCCGCTAGGAACTCTCTGTGTAATTGACTACGTACCACGAGAACTTAATCCAGAACAACTGGAGGCATTACGAACATTAGGCCGTCAAGTAATTAAGCAACTGGAATTGCGCCGAAATTTAGCAAGTTTACTACTTGTTAGCAAGAAAGACAAACAATCACAGAGGGTACGCAAGCAATTTTTCCAAAAGATTGCAGCAGGTTTTGCTTTAGCGTCGGCAATTTTAGTTGTGATTGGCGTGGTTTCTTATCAAAATACAAGAGTATCTACTAATAATCGCAGTATCGTCAAAAATACTTATCAAAAACTCGACAGCCTAGAAGAACTACTGTCTTACATCAAGGATGCTGAGACTAGACAAAGTGGTTACATCGTGACTGGAAAACAAATTTATCTCAAACCTTATCAAGCAGCACTAGCTAACGTTGATCAAGAAATTGCCAAACTGAAGAGTTTAACGGCAGATCAACCAGAAGAACAAAAGCAGATTGCAACGCTTGAATCTCTGATAACGGCTAAACTTACTGAACTAAAACAGATTATTGACTTGCGCCAGAACGAGGGATTAGAGGCAGCGTTGCAAGTACTACTAAGAAATAATGAACAAAATCTGATGGGTGATATCCGTAAGACGATTAATGAGATAGAAAATCAGGAAAGGGGACGACTTCAACAGCAGTCACAAGCAAAAAAAATTAGGCGTCGCAACACAATTTTTGCACTTGCGATCGCGATCAGTCTAAGTTTTATCATTCTTGCTGTAGTCTACTACTTCATCTATCGTGAGGTGATTGAGCGGAAAAGGACAGAAGAAACCTTAAATCAAGAACGCAACTTTATCTCAGCAGTCCTTGATACAGCCAGCGCGTTGGTAACAGTTCTCGATTCTCAAGGGAAAATCGTTCGTTTCAATCAAGCTTGTGAGCAAATAACGGGTTACTCTTTCGATGAGGTGAGGGATAGGTATTTCTGGAACGTGTTCTTACTTCCTGAAGAAGTGGAGTCAGCCAAAGCAGTTTTTGAGCAATTGCTAACTGGTACAGGCTTTCTAGAGAACGAAAACCATTGGGTAATGAAGGATGGTAGTCGCCGACTGATTGCCTGGTCAAATACCTTCTTAAAAGACTATGAAGGATCAGTAGAATACATTGTTGGTACTGGCACTGACATTACCGATCGCAAACGTGCACAAAAGCATTTAACTGCACAATATGCTGCAACCCGCGTTTTAGCCGAATCTGCCACCATCAGCGAAGCTACTCGCCAAATCTTGCAAGGGATTTGTGAGAGTTTGGCATGGGATTTGGGTGAAATTTGGATGGTAGACCAACAAGCAAATGTACTGCGTTTGCTCGATATATGGTGTAAAGCATCCCTTGAGATGCAAGAGTTTGAAGCATTAAAGTGGCAAACTACCTTTGCGACAGGAATTGGATTACCTGGTCAGGTTTGGGCTAGTTCTGAACCTGTTTGGATCGCTGATATTGTTAAAGATATTAATTTCTCTAACTTCAAAATTGCAGGACTACACGCAGCTTTTGGTTTTCCAATCCGCAGCGGTAACAAAATCCTTGGTGTCATTACCTGCTTCAACCGTGAAATCCAGCCGCTTGACGAAGATTTGGTAAAAACCATGAATTCGATTGGTGAGCAAGTAGGGCAATTTATCCAGCGGAAACAGGCTGAAGAAGAAATACAACGGCAAAACTTGCGATCGCAATTATTTACCGAAATCACCCTCAAGATTCGCCAATCATTACAAATCGAAGAAATTCTCCAAATCACTGTCGAGGAAGTACAAAAGATTCTTCAGACAGACCGAGTTTTGATCTATCAGCTTTTGCCAGACGAGTCTGCAACCACCGTTATAGAAGCAGTAGTTTCTGGCTTACCAGCAATCAAAGAGCAAAGCATCACCCCTCCCTACTTCCAAGCGGAGTATCTACAACAATACTATCTACAACAGTACCGTCAAGGAAGGGTTTTAGGATTGGCTAACTTGGATCTGTTAGAAGTTGAACAAAGCCATCTAGAATTAATGCAACAATTTGGGGTCAAAGTCAATTTGGTTGTGCCCATTCTTGTCAAAGAAGAAGTTTGCGGTTTGCTTATAGTTCATCAGTGTGACGATTCCCACCATTGGTCTAGCTTTGAAACTCATCTCTTGCGGCAAATAGCCGACCAAGTAGGTATTGCCTTAGCGCAAGCCCAACTATTAGCAGCAGAAACTCGTCAGCGACAAGAACTTGAAATTGCCCGTCGCCAAGCCGAATTAGCTTCTCAGACGAAAAGTGCCTTTTTGGCAAATATCAGTCATGAAATTCGCACTCCAATGAACGCTGTATTGGGAATGACCAGTTTAGTTTTAGATACTCCCTTAGATGCAGAACAGCGAGATTTTATTGAAACAATTCGGAGTAGTGGAGATGCTCTTTTAAGTTTAATCAACGAGATTTTGGATCTTTCCAAACTTGAAGCTGGAGAAATGGCTCTCGAAACTCTAGATTTTGACCTATCCACTTGTATAGAAGAAGTGGTGGAATTATTGGCCCCTTCAGCCCATAACAAGGGATTAGAAATTGCCGCCATGATTGAGCATAACGTCCCCACCCACCTCCAAGGAGATGCTGGTAGACTGCGGCAAATTCTCATGAACTTAATCAGTAACGCGATCAAGTTCACCAGCACTGGCGAAGTATTAGTACAAGCCGAATTGCGTGCGCTTTCTCCCACTACAGCCACAATCCATTTTGCCATCACAGATACAGGTCTTGGCGTTAGCCCTGAAGACCAACGCAAACTCTTTATGCCCTTTACCCAAGTGGATGCTTCTACCACTCGCAAGTATGGTGGTACTGGTTTGGGATTAGCCATCTGTAAACAACTTGTAACCTTGATGGGAGGAGTGATTGGGGTAGAAAGTCAGGTAGGAAAAGGATCTAAGTTTTGGTTTGAGGTGCTTTTTACCAAGCAAATTGAGCCTGTTTTGCCAAAATGCGATGGCTGTGCCAACGGACTTTTGCACAATCGCCGCTTGTTAATAGTAGATAACAACGCTACTAATTGCAAAATTATCCGCCATCAAGCTACTTATTGGGGAATGCAGGTAGATCAAGCTGACAGTATTGCTGCGGCTCTCAAAGTTATTCAGAAAGCTTACGAGCAAGGGAAATCATATCATGTTGCCTTGATTGGTATGCAAATACCTCAAACAAATGGCATGACAATAGAAGAACAAATTCAAGCCAATTCGGCAATTGCTGAGATCCCTTTGATTATGCTTGCCTCTACTAATCAACGGAAGGAAGTGCAGCAGGCACTAAATATTGGATTTGCTGCTTATTTGGTCAAACCCATTAAGCCATCACGACTCCTCAACACCATCATCACTATTTTAGAAACTCAGCCGGAATCAGGGCTAGAGGCTACTGAAGAAATCCAGAGTACAGAGACTTCAGCTGTTCTTACTTCCTCTTCCTCTAACGCCGCTACTAAATCCAAGTTAAGAATTCTCTTAGCTGAAGATAATTTGGTGAATCAAAAAGTAGCCTTGAAACAACTCGATAGTTTGGGCTATAAAGCCGATGTTGTTGCTAATGGAAAGGAAGTTTTGCAGCAATTAGAAAAAATTCCTTACGATTTGATTTTAATGGATTGCCAAATGCCAATTCTTGATGGTTTAGAAACCACAAAAGAAATTCATCGTTGGCAAAAGGGCGACTTTGCCTTGCGTCGTCGTCCGGTAGTGATTGCGATGACGGCCAATGCGATGAAAGAAGACGAACAAATGTGTCTCAATGCAGGTATGGATGACTATTTGAGTAAGCCAGTATTTAAAGATCAATTGGCTGCGACCTTAGAGCATTGGACAGGTGTGATCAGTTCACAACAAGAGGCAGTTGTGTATGAACAGACAGTTTCCACTGACCTAGTAATTGATTGGGAACACTTGCATCAGATATCGGGAAATGATCAAGAATTTGAATTAAATCTATTGCAAATATGCGTTGAAGATATTAAACCCCGTTTAGAGATCATTAAAGTTGCGATCGCATCTCATAACTTTGGGCAAATAGTGCGAGAAGCTCATCACCTTAAAGGTGCTAGTGCCAATATTGGAGCCACAGCAATGTATATAGCCGCTGACAAACTAGAACAGCTAGCTGACTATCAAGAGCTTAGAGGCACTACTAACTTAGTCTCAGAATTAGAAGAATTTGTCAACTGCATTCAAGAATTTTTAATCAAAAACAACGTTTTCACAATTCAAAATTGAACTGGGGATTGGGGATTGGGGACTGGGGATTGGGGACTGGGGACTGGGAATCAATTCTTTCTTCTCTTTCTTCTCTTACTTTGCGTTCATCTCCCCCTGCTCCCCTGCCTCCCCACTCCCCACTCCCTACTCCCCGATATTCAGCAATTTTGCCATAGCCAACCGTTGCAGTTTCCCAGTAGCACCACGAGGTAGTTGATCCAAAATGTGAACTTGCTTAGGAACTTTGAAGTCTGCCAGCATAGTTGAACAGTGAGCTAAAAGTTCTTTTTCGCCAACCTCTGCTTTCAAAACTACAGCGGCGTGGATATCTTCTCCTAAAGATTTGTGGGGGACAGCAAAGGCCAAAGCTTCGGCGACGGCGGGATGGCGCAGCAAGACATCATCCACTTCTAAGGGAGAAATTTTTTCCCCACCCCGGTTAATCAATTCTTTAATGCGTCCAGTCAAGCGGAGGTAGCCTTCTGCATCCAGAGTAGCCTGATCACCTGTGCGGAACCAACCATTTACAAAAGCTGTGGCGTTAGCTTCCGGGTTGTTTTCGTAGCCATCTATAACATTGGGCGCTTTTACCACCACCTCGCCCAAGCTTCCCTGAGATAATAGGTTGCCTTCGGAGTCCATAATACCCACTTCTACACCAAAGCCATAACCTACAGTTCCTAGTTTCCGCACTTTTGGTGGTAGGGGATTGGTAGTCATTAAGTGAGATGCTTCAGTCATGCTGTAAGCTTCCACCACCGGAGCATTAAGAGTTGCCTCTAGCTGTTCAATGATAATCGGGGGCAAGGAAGCGCTACTAGAGCGAATAAAACGAAAGCGGTTAGCTTTGACAATTTCTGTGTTGCGGCTAGCGCGGGCCAAAATGGTCTGGTGCATAGTTGGCGCTGCGGAATACCAGGTAGGTTTATAGGTATCTACCAGTTTCCAAAACTCCAGGGCATTAAAACCATTGGGACAAATTAGTGTGCCGCCTGATGCCAGAGTTGCTAGTAAACAGCCCACCAATCCGTGAACATGGAACAGGGGCATTAGACAAAGTGTAGTGTCATCTGCTGTGAGTGAGTAAGCACCAATGAGGTTGTGGGCTGAAGCGATTAAGTTGCGATGACGAATTGGCACACGCTTGGGACGACTGGTGGTACCGCTAGTGTGGAGAATCATTGCTATATCATTGTCCCCAACCAAATTTTCCCAGTCCCCATTGCCCCTAATCCCCAGAGGGGGCCCCGAGTTCCCCAATCCCCAATCCCCAGTCCCCAGTTCAAAGCTTAATGTGCCATCAGTGTTTACCTTGGCATTAATCAGCATCATGTCGGGTGTGACAGCGGCAATGGCTGCTTCTGGATCTTCAGACAATGTAATCAGTGCTTTTGCCTGAGTATCTTCGTAGTAAAAGGCAAATTCATCTTGCTTGTATTTGGGATTTAGGGGTGCAGCAGTGCCACACAGAGAGGCAGCCAAAAAGGTAATAGCCATTGGTGAACCATTAGTCATAGCAATGGCTATGCGTTCACCCCGTTTCAATCCAAAGCTGTTGAGTTGGGATACTAGTCCAACAACATTCTCGCGCAATTGCTTATAAGTTAGCGATCGCCCCCCAGGCGTAACAAGAGCTAGATGATCGTCTTCCCCTGCTAAAAGCTCAAATAAGTTCATTAGTTTTTCCGGCCTGTCAACAGATGACTGATTGACCTGGATTTCTCACAAGTGAGAAATCCAGGTCGTGGGGAGGGTGGGAAGAATGAGGAGGAATTCAGAATGGGCGCTTATCCTGAGCGCAAAGTGCAACGCAGCGCCTCCCACACTCCCCACCCTTTTTACACCCCCCACCCTATGAGTGAGAAATTCGGGATTGACATCCTTACTATACTATGGCTAAAGCTACAGTAAGGATGTTAATCAAACAAGTTTAATGCTTAAATGACCCCGTTGCGATCGCTAAGGATTTATTTACTCAGCAACGGACATTACATCGAATCTGATCACAGTCCTAACTTTCCAAATATCCCTTTAACTCAAATTATTGCCGCTACAGTTAAACGAGCTTGGCAACTAGAAATTGTACAGGCTTTGGAAGAGTTTGAAGGGGCAATAAAAGTAGTTTTTGATAGAGAGTACGTAAGCGTAGATCGCCGCAGGTATAGCTTTTGCTAATTGATCCTTGCATGGCAATAAATGGCATAAACTGCCATAAAATAATATTATGAAGGAAAAATTAGGGAAGTAGTACCAGTGAAAAGTATAAATATATCTCTCCCTGACGCGATGCGGACTTATATAGAAGAGAAAGTGGCAACTGGTGGTTACAGCAGTGTCAGTGAATATTTTCGTGAGTTGGTGCGCCAAGACCAAAAGCGTCAAGCGGCTGAACGTCTGGAAACGATGCTTTTAGAAGGTCTAAATTCTGGCAATGCAACTGAGATGACTCCTGACGATTGGGAAGACATCCGCCAAGCTGTGCGGCAAAGAATCGCCAAGCATAAAGGGTCAAACCAAGGTTAATGAGCGACGTAAGCAAACGACCGCAAGTCATCTGCGATTTGATAGAATTAGCGACTTATATTGCAGAAGATAACTTGGAAGCTTCAGATAGGTTTCTTGCAGCAGCAGAAACAACTTTCAAACAACTGGGTAAAATGCCAGGAATGGGAAAATCTTGTGAATTCTCTCATCCCAATTTAGCTGGTGTTCGACAGCAAGCAATAAAAGGATTTAAAAATTATCTTGTTTTTTATCTTCCTTCGGATTATGGTGTAGAGATTCTGAGAGTCATTTATGGCGGACGAGATATTGAAACAATCTTGGATGAAGATTTAGCAGAGTAATGACTTGGAATAATAATTACGAGTATTTAATGCCCCACTTTTAGGATAAGCGATCGCTGTTCTAGAACTATGATTTACTTAAAACTCGGTTATTTGATAAGAGTCAATGAAATTTTTAAGTCTGTCAATGTCAACGTCTTTAAACTTAAATTTTTTATTAAGCTCTTCTCGGAAAGATAACCAATAGTACGGTATAGTCCCACTGATGTCTACAGACTTTTTTAATAGTAAACAAAATCTACCAGGGCAATGGCGAGAGCCATATATTTGATTATTTTTACAAAAAGCTTCTAAAACTTGTTCCCACTCTATTATACTAAGATGTTCGGCAATTTTAATTATGAGGTCAGTGTTAGAAATTGCATTTACATAAGAATAAGAATTTATAAATTTAGAAACTATAATCGGTATATTTTCTTTTAAAAGACTATGAAATGAATCATCAGAAAATTCATCCCAATATTCCGATTGCTCAATTATTTCATCAAAAGATAATTTACTAATAAGCTTGCTCACGCGATCATCAAATAATTTAGTCAATTCCTCATTTGGTACATTTAATACTTGGTATTTTCTTCTAGCTTCAAGTAATTCATCCAAAGGAGCATCATTGATTTCATTTTTTAACCAAGGCTCAATCAAGTGATTTAATAATTCATCTTCATACCTTGACATTATTAAAACTAGTTTTTCGAGAGAAGCTTCTTTTATCTGCTCTCGTAGATAAGGCTCGATTAGGTCATTTAGTGTTTCATCTGCTTCTAATCTTATTAAAATAAGTTCATTTAAATTTGCTTGTGGAACTGCTCCTCTAAAAAGATCATTCATTACTACTTTTGTAAAATTTTGATCTTCACAAAGCTCTCTTATAGTTAATAAATCTTTGAAAGGAAGGGTTTGAAGTTTATTAATTACAGATTCTTTTAGAAAAGACATATAGGATGCTTTTACTAAAATATTTATCATTTTAGGCAAAAAACGTTTATTGAATGTTGAAACTTCATGAAATACTTCAATTTTTTCAATAAAGTATTTTGCTTTTATCTGACATGGTTCGCTCAATACATCCCAACCTTTAATACTTCCAAGATATATTATTACCTTATCCCAATTTGCATCATTGACCTTATTAATAATAATGTTTGATAGGGCATTATCTAAAATATCTACTATTTCTTTGGGATATATTTTATATATAGCATTTAATGCAGAAAACTGACGTAATCTTTCATCTTCGGGAAGATTTTCTGTCAATAAACTTACAGTTAAGCCTAGTACTATATCTTTAATCAAGATAAAACGTGCACGAGCAAGTGGACTTTTTTGAAAGTATTGTGCTGCTAATTCCGGGTCTGTTGGAAAATAATCAGATTTAATATCTTGAAAAATTCTTTCACGAGCAGAGCGACCTTGAACAGGCGGGCGTTGCAATAGATGCATTACGGCACTTCTCAAGTGGTAGCGTGCTAGTTCTGCTGTTCCCTCAAATGGTTCTTCTAAAGATGTCATTGATGGATGAGCACATCGACTTCTATCCTCAAATAATCTTTCTATATCTGACTTTTCTACAGATGAAATAAGCTCAAATTTTGTAAGAGCTAAATCTGGAATACTTGACTCAAATTGCCACAAATCTCTCACTTTTGATGCTGAACTTATATTTTCAAATTGCTTTAATAGGCTAGATGCTTCACCATTTCCTAGAAGATCAAGTTCTCTTAGTTTGTGAAGAAAATCAAATACGACTGCATTCCATGTAGCAACTATGCAAGAGCGAAATGCCCCAGCCCTATAACAAGCAACAGCCTCTTGAATAAATTTTTTAGCTTGTTTATCTCTACAGCGTACTATCAGTTCATCAAGGTCAATAAAAGTTTCATACATAGATTTTTAATCTGTGGAAAACTTAAAATGTGAAAATATTAATAGTAAAGTCTATGAGTACCAAATATTAGGTTGAGTTGACTTCAATAAATCCAAAAATTAGCATTTCTATTAGAAATAAAATATCCCTCCTCGCTTACACGGAGAGGGGAGGTTTTGGTTACTAACGAAACCGGGGTTGGGTTCAACTAAACTGTTCAATTATTCCACCACCTAATACTTTATCGCCGTCGTACCATACCGCCGCTTGTCCGGGGGTGATGCTGATTTGGGGTTCATCAAACACCAAACGCACACGAGAGTTTTCCAACGGAATCACTGTCACTGGTGTAGCTGTTGAACGATAGCGAATTTGCACTTGGGCATGAATTGGGGTGGATGGTTCAGCAATAGAAACCCAATTTACCCGATTTACAGTGCATTCTGGTTGAGTTACCTTGGTGCGATCGCCTACTACTACTTTATTATTTTCCGCATCTAATTCAATCACATACAACGGTTCGGCAGCAGCAATACCCAAGCCTTTGCGCTGGCCAATGGTGTAGTGATGGACACCATCATGCTGTCCCAAAATTTTGCCTGTGGTATCTACAATATCGCCTGTTTTGGGAGCTAAATATTTATCCAAAAATGCCCGCATGGAACCGTTACTTTCCACTAAGCACAAGTCTTGACTTTCTGGCTTATCAGCAGTTTTCAGTCCGTATTCAGTTGCAATGCGGCGCGTCTCAGTTTTTTCTAGTTCACCCAGAGGAAATATAGTTGCTGCAAGTAAATCTTGAGACAAATCATAAAGAAAGTATGACTGGTCTTTGTTACGGTCAACAGCCCTTAATAACTGGTAACGTCCAGTTGCTTCGTCATAGCTAATTCGGGCATAATGACCAGTGGCAATGCGATCGCATCCCAATTCTTCACGAGCATACTGCACCATTGGCCCAAACTTCACTGTTTTATTGCACTGGGAGCAAGGCAAAGGTGTGATCCCAGCACTGTAACCAGTCACCAAATAATCGACAATATGCGTCTGAAAGAGATCCCGAATATCCACAACCTGATGAGGAACGCCCAATTGTTCACAGAGATCAGCCGCGTCGATCATACCTTCAGAGCAACATTGACCTTTGCCTTTCATTAGCCAAAGAGTCAAACCAATCACTTCATAGCCCTGATGGTGCAGGATAGCTGCGGCGGTGGAACTGTCAACGCCACCAGAAAGACCAACGACGACTTTTTTCATACAAAGCACGACACGATAGCTGCGTGGTTGTCCAATTGTAGCACACACTCTTCAAAGCCTTGCTACCAAAGCACTTCGGTTTTTAAGCCGTGGGTTTCCCCTGTTCCCTGTTCCCTATTCCCTCTGAAAGATGTATTCTTTGCCACGCAGATGAGCTAATTTTACGTTAACGCTATATAGTTGCTACAACGGTGAACTGATTAGTTCCTGATGGAAATTGCCTAAAAATACTTTGACTACTTTCTAACTACTATGTCGAGAGAAATACCAAGTCAATTTATCCCATTTCAGATGCTACGCCGAAGTTCTGAGGGTTGGAAGCCCACGATCAGACTTCTTTCCTTATTAGTTCTACGGTGTACACATAAGTCTGAAACAGTTCACTCATCTGAGTTTAAGCGTAAGTTTTACCCCTCCCTAACCCTCCCCTTGGAAAGGGGAGGGAACTGTATTTTTAGTTTCCCCCCTTTCCAAGGGGGGATTAAGGGGGGTAGTTCGACTTGGGTGTACACCGTAGCCTTATTAGTGGGAGGATGGTTAGTGCTGATTCCCGATTTGACCCCAGCACAAGCACAAATCCACAACAGCAACGTCTTACTGGCTCAAGAATTTGGTGAAACTTTACCGCCACCGCCAGTAATTCCCTTTGGTGAACAGCCATCACCGCAGTTACAACCAGTGCAGGAGTATCAATTTGAGCAGGATTTCCAGCCCTCTCAACCAGTACAAAACAATCAGTTGGAGCAGAATTTCCAGCCCTCCCAACCATTACAAAACAATCAATTTGACCCGAACTTTCAGCCCTCTCAACCTGAACAGTTTAGTCAATATAACGAAAACTTTGAGCGCTACTTAGTTTACGTAGATGGTAGTGATTTCCAGACGCTACAAGAAATACGTCGGATTGAACCCACTGCTTATATTCGCCAGTATCAGGGAAGGAATGTAATTCAGGCAGGTGTTTTTAACAGAGTATCTAACGCCCAACAACGAGTGGGTGAGCTACAGTCACGAGGGATATATAGCGCCCGGATTATTAGCTTTGCTAACGGACAGGAAATAAATGCAGGTAATAGAGGTTTTGTAGGCGATCGCAATCCTATAAGTTCTAATAGGCCAGTCTCTAGATATTATGTCGCTATTCCTGCCACTCCAGAACAGTTACCTGCGATCGCAGCACAAATTAGGCAGAATCTAGCCCGATTTAGCCAGGATTTAGGCCGATCTGGCGGAGTCCTCGAAAGGACGCAACCACGAGGCCCACACGTAGCAATAGGGCCTTTCTCTGATCGATTCCAAGCTGAGGAATGGAATAAATTTCTGCGAAATACAGGATATCGGAATGCTAGGGTTTACTACGGAAAGTGAATAAGTGCTGAGTGTTGAGTGCTGAGTTAAGAGTTAAAAGTTAAGAGTGAGAAATTAATACGAACTTGATAACTTAAGCTCAGAAGTCATGACTCAGCACTCAGCACTGATAGAAGATAGGCAAGAACAAATTTCACAAGTAATAGTGACTGCTGGGCAGATGCGCGATATTGAAAAGCGGATCTTTGCAGCAGGAATGCCTGTAGTCGCTTTGATGGAAAAGGTGGCGGGATTAATTGCCCGTCGGATTCCAGAGGTTATTTCAAATTTAAGGGGATCTCGTGTCGGAATTCTTGTCGGCCCCGGTCATAATGGTGGCGATGCTTTAGTAGTAGCCCGTGAATTATACTTTCGCGGGCATGAGATTTGGATTTATTCTCCTTTCTCTAAGCTCAAAGAATTAACTTCGCAGCACTTGCAATATGCCCAGAGTTTGGGCATTCCAATTTATCAAACAATTGAGCAATTACCACATTCTGATTTGTTGATTGATGGCTTGTTTGGGTTTGGTTTAGAAAGAAACCTGACTGATCCCATCGCTTCTGCAATTAATCAGCTAAATGAATTGTCTGTGCCGATTTATAGCATCGATTTACCTTCGGGTTTACACACCGACACGGGCGAAGTATTGGGAACTGCCATTCGCGCCACTCACACATTTTGCTTGGGTTTATGGAAACTAGCTTTCTTCCAAGATCAGGCATTGGAATATATCGGGAAAGCTGAGTTAATCGATTTTGATATTCCTTTAGCTGATGTAGAAGCTGTTCTGAAAAATGCACCCAAGATTAAACGTATTACACCAGCAACAGCACTTGCTACTTTACCCCTACCCCGTCCACCAGTCACGCACAAATATAAGGAAGGACATTTACTGTTGATTTGCGGTTCGCGGCGCTATGCAGGTGGGGCAATTTTAACTGGTTTGGGTGCTAGGGCTAGTGGTGTGGGAATGCTTTCCATTGCCGTACCGGAATCGCTGAAATCTCTTTTGGTATCACACTTGCCAGAAGCGCTAATTGTCGGTTGTCCAGAGACGGAAACCGGAGCTATCGCTCAATTGCAATTGCCAGAAAACACCAATCTGAGTTCCTTTAATGCGATCGCTTGTGGCCCCGGTTTAACACGAGATGCTACTCCCATTGTGCAAGAAATCATAAAAAGCGAACGCCCTTTAATTCTCGATGCCGATGGTTTAAATATCCTGGCACAAATGGGAGCGATCGCCACATTAAAAAAACGTCAAGCAGTAACCGTACTCACACCCCACACTGGCGAATTTGAACGATTGTTTCCTGATGTCACTGATGCCAAACATGACAGGGTGAAAGCAGTACAAGAAGCTGCCGCGCAAAGTGGGGCGGTGGTGTTGTTGAAAGGGGCGAGAACTGCGATCGCCAACCCTCAAGGTGACGTTTGGATTGTTCCTGAAAGCACACCCGCCTTGGCGCGTGGCGGTAGCGGTGACGTGTTAACTGGGCTACTGGGTGGATTGTTAGCGCAAGCCGCAACTAAACAGATTCCCATAGAAAATATTGTCGCAACTGCTGCTTGGTGGCATTCGCAAGCAGGTATAATAGCCGCCCAAGAGCGTACCGAATTGGGTGTAGATGCGTTTACATTGACACAATATTTGATGAAAGCCCTAACTTAGTCAAATCCCTCGTTCCCAGTCTCCGACTGGGAATGCCATCCTAGAGGCTCCGCCTCCAATTAAATAAAATAATGGGACGCAGTCGCTACCACGTATTAGGAACCCAGCCACACTTCCTCACTTGCACAGTTATAAATTGGATACCACTATTCGGCAAAGTTGAATTTACACAAATTATTTTAGATTCCCTAAATTTTCTGCAACGTCAGCAGCGTTTAACTTTGTACGGCTACGTAATTATGGAAAATCATCTCCATGTAATCGCCTCTGCCAGCAGTTTATCTAAAGAAATAGGAAATTTTAAATCATTCACGGCTCGCTCTATTATTGACTTACTTGAGAAAAATAATTCTAACTACATACTTAATCAGCTTGAGCTTTATAAATTAAAACACAAGACAAAATAAGAATATCAGCTTTGGCAAGAAGGTTTTCATCCGCAGGTGATTCTAGATGAGGAAATGTTTAGACAAAAGTTAGATTATATTCACAACAATCCAGTCAGGCGTGGTTATGTGGATGATCCCGCGCATTGGCGGTATTCTAGTTACCGGAATTACATTGGGGAACTAGGTTTATTACAGGTAGAGTTGATTGATGTGTGAGGGAAGGCGGAGCCTTTAGGATTGCATTCCCAGTCGGAGACTGGGAACGAGGGAACGAGGGAACGAGGGATTTGTATCAGTTATTGACTAAATACCAACGCTGTAGCGCCAGCCGTTGAATTTCGCGCCAGGGAATATTATGTTTTCGGGCTAAGTCTGCACAATCTTCATATTCTGGCTGCACATTTGCAATAACTTTTTCTGGTGATTGTCCTTTCCATGCTATCTTGACGCGCACTTTGCCATATTCCGTTTCAACTTGTTGAATTTCCCGTTGTAAAATGGCGCGTTGCTGAGTTGTTCTCCGAATGCCCAAAGTCGTGGTTTCGCGAAATAAAACCGCTTCACAACTGAGTAAATTTTCTGGATGACAAATCACAGTCAGCAAAATCCCCGGACGCGACTTTTTCATACCGATCGCTTGGGTAAAAACATCCAGCGCACCAGCCACAAACAACGCCTCAAACGTATAGCCGATCGCTTGCGGATTTAAATCATCTATTTGGGTTTCTAGTACCGAGATGGTTTCTAAATTTGAGCTAGTATCTTCAGAATCGCTGAAATTTGATTGCAAACTTGCGCTTTCACCCAACCAGAGGCGTAAAATATTTGGAATGGCTAAATTTATGGTTCCTGCTCCCAGTCCTATTTGCTTGATAGCGATCGCGGGTGGTGACCCAAAATCTCTTGCCAAAGTAGTAGCGATCGCGGCTCCTGTTGGTGTCACCAGTTCTCTGTCAATGCCATTGCTATAAACTGGACAACTCCGCATTTCCCACAGCTTTAATACTGCTGGTACTGGTACCGCCATCTGACCATGTGCAGCCCAAACAGTTCCGCCACCAGTCGGAAACGCCGAGCAGTAAAGTAATGGCAATCCTTCCTCATTGCTCTCAATCCCCAACCAATCCAACCCCAGGCAAGTACCCACAATATCTACGATCGCATCTATAGCACCCACCTCATGAAAATGAACTTTTTCAGGCGAAATACCATGCACCGCTCCTTCTGCGACTGCTAGCTGTCGGAATACCGCCAAACTCCAAGCTTCTGCCCGTGGTGGCAACCCCGCTTTGAGAATCATCTGCTCTATTTCTGGCAAGTGGCGTGTGTGATGGTGACTGTGTTCGTGATCATGGTGATGGTGATGATGATCATGTACTAAATCCACATGGACTTTAGTCGCCTGCTGACCATTCCGTTGGACAAACTCTGCCCTTAACTGATATTCCTTTTCAATACCCAACCCATTGAGTTTTTCAATTAAATACTCCACAGGAACACCCAAGCTGACCAAAGCACCCAGGCACATATCACCAGAAATTCCTGTCGGACATTGAAGATAAGCGATTTTATTCATAATAAATTAGTCATTAGTTATTAGTCATTTGTCATTTGTTCAGAGTTAGTAACTCTCACCTAGTCCCCAATCCCCAATCCCCGTCCTATGGCAAAAATTTTCTCAGTTCATCCGGATAATCCTCAAATTCGCCGAATAGAGGAAATAAAGTCGGCGCTCTCTAGTGGCGCAGTTATGCTTTACCCTACTGATACAGTCTATGCGATCGGTTGTGATTTGAATGCCAAGTCGGCGGTAGAACGAGTGCGGCAAATTAAAAAGCTAGCAAATGATAAACCATTGACATTTTTATGTCCCTCGCTTTCAAATGTGGCAACTTATGCCTTCGTAAGTGACACAGCCTATCGAATTATGAAACGCCTGATTCCGGGTTCATACACGTTTTTGCTCCCAGCGACTAAGTTAGTACCGCGATTGGTGCAAAGCCCCAAGCGGAAAACTACTGGAATTAGAGTACCAAACCATACTGTGTGTTTGGAGTTGCTGGCAGCCTTGGGCAATCCGATTATTTCAACTTCAGCACATCTGCCACCAGATGAAGCAGATAATGGCATGATTCGGATAGATACAGAAATTGTTCAGTCGCGGGTAGAGCTATTTGACCGTTTGGACAAGTTGGTAGACATAATTGTAGACACTGGCGAGGAACCTACTTATGAAGTATCTACCATCTTGGATATGACGGGAGACGAAGCAGTGATTATACGGAGGGGTTTAGGTTGGGAAACAGCAGCAGCATGGGTATAAGAATTCCGGGACTGGGGATTGGGTATTGGGTACTGGGGAAAAAATTCTTTATCCCCAGTCCCTAGTCCCCAGCCCCTATTTCACAGGCGCACCTCTCCGTTTCGGAAATTGTGATAAAAACGACTCCAGTTTTAAAATTGTCATATTTAAAGGCGATATCTTCGGTGTCGCAGTGGATATAACAGGATGGTGACAACAGTTTGTACAGCAAGGTATTTGACAACTTGGAGAAAATGGCGGGTATTCGTGTGTCAGTGTCAATTATGATGGCTTGTGAACAAACCGACACATTGTCATAACTGTAACTCTTTCGTATTTCCTATAGTTTGATATATGAGCTTTAGATGTGAGCATTATATGCGGCAAGTCTTGATGGATGAATGCCCAAAGATTCTCCAGTCAAGGATGGTCTTGATTGCTGTGTCTGCGTTGTAATTACGGTGCAATACTACTACCTGGAAAAATCATGAAAGCTAACGTCGTCAATCTACCAAACTCTACACCCATTTTTGATAACCACGTTTCGACTGAAGAATTTTCAGATAGCAGCAGTGATACTTTAATTGAGTTGCTGTGTGAGGAAATGCAAACGCAAGTGAAAGCAACACCCAAGTGTGTAGAAGCTTTAGCCAAGCGCATAGCCGTAGAAGTAGAACGCATTTGCGATAAAAGCTCCCGTATCCAAACATCTGGGGAAATCAAGTCCTGGCAGATTACGTTGGGAAGGCATCGGATGCAAAAATGCTTACGTTACTACCAACTAGGTTCCAAACAAGGGCGGGTGGAATTACATAGCAATTTGGGTGCTATGGTTTATCGTCATGTAACTATATCTGGTTCTGAGTTGGGTTTTGAGGCTCGTTACAGCCTGATTGAAGATTTTTTACAAGCATTTTATATCGAAGCTATCAAAGCTTTCCGCAGAGAAAACGAACTACCTGACGATCACACGCCGCGGACTCAGCTGCAATTAGCTGAATACATGGCGTTTACAGAACAGTATGCTAAACGCCGGATCAATTTACCTGGTGGTGCAAATCAGCAATTAATTATCTTGCGGGCCCAAGGTTTTGCTCGTCGTCAGCCCCAAGAAACTACCGTGGATATTGAAATGGCGGTAGAGTCTGCTAAGGGTGAAGAAGCAGAATCTTACCAGCGTAACTCGGCGGTGCAACAGCTGCGATCGCAGATGATTGCCCAAACTAATTTCGATCCATCTGAAGAGTCAGAACGCGATCGCGTCATCACTGAATTGATGAAATATCTGGAGTCTCAAGGTCAATCTGATTGTATGAACTACCTCAGCTTGAAACTTCAAGACCTCTCAGCCCCAGAAATTGACCAAATTCTCGGTTTAACTAGCCGTCAGCGCGATTATCTCCAACAACGGTTTAAATACCACGTAGAAAAATTTGCCAAACAACACCACTGGCAATTAGTACATCAATGGTTAGGTGCGGGTTTAGAGCAAAAATTGGGTTTATCTTCCCAGCAGTGGGAAATCTTTGTGAATCAACTTACAGAACAGCAACAGCAAATATTACAGTTAAAAACTGCCCGACAAAACGACCAAGCGATCGCCAAAGCTATCAAATGCACCCCCAAACAGTTACAAAAGCGCTGGACTCAACTTTTAGAACTAGCATGGGCTATCCGCAACGGTCATACTGAAGCCCAGACAGGCTAAAATAAAAGTGAATAAAATATAGAGAAGACCATGAACCCAGTATTTCCCGAACTCTCTAGTCTTTCGAGAGCGGAAAAACTTCAACTGGTAGAAGATTTATGGGATGAGATTGCCGCTACACCAGCAGCGCTCCCAGTTTTAGATTGGCAGAAACAAGAGCTAGCTCGTCGCAAAGCCGAATATCTGCAAAATTCAGCCATTGGCAGTAGTTGGGAAGATGTAAAAGCCAGAATCTCTCAACGACATGGCTAGAAAATTAACTATCCTTACAGGCGCAGAACTGGACATTAATGAAGCTTATGACTGGTACGAGGGACGCGAATTAGGGTTAGGCGCTGAGTTCCTACGCTGTATTGATGCCTGCCTGAATTTAATTCAGCGTCACCCCAGCACATACCAGATTGTTCATGAAACCTATCGCCGCGCTACAATTAGGCGTTTTCCCTACGTCGTTTTTTACGAGTTTAATGAACAGGAGATTATTATCTACGCTGTTTTCCACTGTTCCCAAGACCCAGAAAAATGGCGGAGTCGCTTGCAATAGTTGCTCTTTGAGACTAAAGATAAATCCATTATTTTAACTATTATCTGAATTAGTAACTCGTTCCTAATCCAAATTATTGATACATTTGTATTTCTTTAGTACATAAATACTATGAAATTCGGATTTTTTACCCATTAATGCAACCTTGTTTAGTCAAAATAAAAAATTCATATTAAGCAACTGAACCTTTTTTACTGCTTCTGTGAAATCCTATAATAAGCAGGACTTTTGGCAGAGGGATTCAGGATGGCTCTGACTCAAGGCGGACGGGCAAATAAGTCTGGGAATATTTTAGAAGGAAATGTAGAAGCAATCTTAAATGGACATAATTATTTCCAAGTAGGAAACTATGTCCCAAAAGAATTTATATTAAATGCTGCTTTATTGCCAAAACGTTATGGCAAAGAAGTTTATATTGGGACTGGAATTTATCATACCGATCTGAAGGTTGATTTTTTTGTTGTTGGTTCACCTGCAATGCCATCTGGTTTAATTTTTGAGTGCAAATGGCAAGAAAGTCCCGGTTCTGTTGATGAAAAGTTTCCTTACTTGAACATGAACATCCAGAATTATTATCCTGCACCAACTATTGTAATTTTAGGTGGTGAAGGTATGCGAGAAGGGGCAAGCAAATGGCTAAAAGCAAGAGTGAATGATAACCATAATTTATTAGCAGTTTATAGCTTAGACAGATTTATTGCTTGGGCAAATAAAAATCTTTAAAAGATGTAATCAATAGTTCGTGAATCATGCCTCTATTTTTTATATTTGAGTTAATTGAGCGAGATGCGTTTATTTTGTAGGTTTCAAAATTAATATCAGTATAAATTTTCCTAATAAATTCGCTATCAGAATTACATACCATAACTTTGACGCCACGACTTGCTAACTCTGCACAAGTATCTCTTAAAAGTTCTTGGTCTTTTTTACTAAAACAATTTTGACTATAAGCAGTGAAATAACTAGTCTCACTGATAGGATGGTAGGGTGGATCAAAAAATACAAAGTCATCATTGTTAGTTGCATGATTTAGCACTTCTGTAAAATCTGCTTGTTTAATTTCTGCATGAGAAAGTGCTACGGAGGCTACTTTCAGTAAATTTTCAGAACAAATATTGGGATTTTCATATCTGCCTAGAGGCACATTGAATTTCCCCTGTGAATTAACTCGATAAAGACCATTAAAACAAGTCTTATTAAGATAAATTAGACGAGCAGCCTTTTCTATATCAGTACCAACAGAGTTGTTTCTAATACTATAGTAATAATCTTTGTTATGTCGGATTTTATGCTCTTTCAATAGAGAAATTAAATCCTCAACATGATCTCTAACACAACAATAAGTGTTAATTAACTCGGCATTAATATCAGTTAAAATAGCTGCACTTGGTTGGAGATAGAAAAAAACTGCACCACCACCTAAAAATGGCTCATAGTAATTTTTATAACTTTTGGGAAAATAAGGAATATATTGCTGTATCAACCTACTTTTACCCCCAGCCCACTTCAAAAATGGACGCGGGCTAGTTTCTTTGGGGATTTGAATTACCATTTACTTACGATTTAACTGAAAATAATCACGACTAAATAAAGCCAATATAACCGACGAGCCGTATTTTATATTAACTGGCTAATTTTCCAGCCACATATATTACAATTGAGTAGATAAAGCATATCAAAACAAACGTAAGTATATAACAAGGCAGTTTACATTCAGATGTTTGACGGATTTTGGGATAACGTCTTTCGCTACCCCCGGTACTTAATTACTATTGTCTTAGGACTGTTTCTGAACACCTTTGCACCATTAGTGCCACTGTTGAAGCGTCCGGTCACATTGATCGCCCTCTTGGGTTTATTTGTGAGCAGCCTAGTCTTCCTTACTTTCACTCTACGGGCAATGCTGGGCTTAAGTCCAATCTAGACTAGCGCTATATCGGGGCTATGCCCCACAGACGGTTGCTCTTAGCGTTGCTCCCGCTAAGTACTGTCTAACCAACTTGCATCTATTTTTGTCGTACAACCTCTGTGATGAGGCGAAATTTTTATGGCTACAAATCGTCGGGTTTCCCGCGTTGCTGAACTGATCAAACGGGAAGTTAGCCAAATGCTGCTCAACGGCATTAAGGATGACCGTGTGGGTACTGGAATGGTTAGTGTTACTGATGTTGATGTTTCTGGCGATCTCCAACACGCCAAAATCTACGTCAGCATCTATGGTACAGATGAAGCTAAAGAAGAAACAATGGCAGGCTTAAAGTCCGCTACGGGTTATGTCCGCAGCGAACTTGGGGCGCGGGTACGCCTACGTCGTACACCAGAGGTGATATTTCTCGAAGATCGCTCCATCGAACGCGGTAATAAAGTATTGGCACTACTAAACCAACTTAATCATGACCGTCCTCCAGAAAATCTGGTACTTGTAGAAGACAGCACAGATCAAAATGATGAATCATCTAGTGAATAAGTAACTTAAATAACAATGTAACTTCAGAACAATTAATCTCAGCAAATCCGCCAAACAGTTTACAGACGTGACTAGATCGCGTCTGTTTTAATGTGACCATAACCTACTTCAGCGATCGGTAGTTGCATGTATGGGCTTCCTGTTTGTCTTGGCTTTTGTTTTTACTCTACTGCGTGAATTCGACGGTTCATATCGTGTCCGTCTAATGAGCCGAATCAAAAGGTTTTATTACGCAAAACTCCTAGTTGGAGAGGGACAGGCTGGAACTAAAGTTCAAAACAGGGAGAAAATCGTCAACGCAAAAAGGTAGTAGAAGCACCAACTTTTTTATGCAGATGCATAAATGATACTTGTCTCAAGCTACGAATTAGTATTACTCCACCCTTTTACAGATGTTTTTCAAAAGAAACCTATGTAATATTAGTGCTGTAAATAACCAAGCAATTACTGCCTTACTTAAGAAATTGTTAACAGATGCTAAGGTAAAAGGCTTAGTAGTGTACTTTAGCCGTTATGTTTTGCAACAGTTTATACCCTAGTATCTGACAAATATTCTTGTGTTGTTTACCCTTAGATGAATAGCTTTAAGGTGATTATTTGATATGTGAGCGATGCCTGCGGCGGGCTACGCCTACGCGATATCAACCCACCAAATCTTGCCTAAATACAGTAATGGCAAGACTTTCAGACTTGTGGCATCAAAGCCATACAGCTACAGATGCAGGTTAAGTTAACTACTTGGAATTTTTTTTGTAAAGCGGATTTTCGAGAAATGTCAGGAATCGTTGACTTTCTTAACATTTCTTGAGATTATTTTAGGATGTGTAGCGTCAAAATAAAAATAGTTCCGTATAGCAAACTACAAAATCCTAGCCACAAGTCTAATTTCTGTAATGTTTGTTCCTAATTATTAACGGGAACACTATCGTAAGTGTTAATTTGTGAGTAAAAACCATGAGTGTGAATACGGTGCCTTCTATCAATTACTACTCTCTAGATGTGATTCAAGACGAAGCACGCCGACTGGTGCAAAAGGGAATGATTAGCCGACAACAGCCAATATATACCCTTTGCCAATACATCCCAGCGAGAGAGTGGGTTTGCGTTGAATGTGAATTAGAGAAATGTGACTTTTTGTTGCGCGATCGCATTGGCGATCTAATTGGTCGTGAACAGTGGGACAACGACTAAATCAATGTTTGATTTCGGATTTGGGATTGGGAGCTTATTTTCGATGTGTGGATGTCACCATCAACGATTAGACGCCCAATCTGGGGGATAATCTCTGTTTTTTCATGAGCATTGCCCCATACAGAATCTTGCGTTTTTCATTAACACAGAAGTATTAGAGTCTGAATTTATACAACTTTTCAAGTTAAAGAAGGCATCAGAACCATTTGTTCTGTCCATCTGGTGTCACAGCTTGAGTCTAGTATGTAAATTCTGTGAAGTTCCTACATTGAGCCGATAGAAGTGTAGGAACTTCACTTTTGACTCATAATTCATTTCATCGCTTAGTTGAGGGAAGCGTCAATCTACTTGCTCTTCAAAGCCAAAATCCGTCTTAAAAAGTTTGCTGACTAGGGCTAACGGACACCAACGTGAACCTCCGCAAGCAACTGGCTCAACTCTGAAAAAATCCAAAATTTGTATAGTATTTTTTAAGACAAAATCTTGAAAAGCATAGCAAAACCATTTCAACAATTATTCTACTTGCTCTAAATACTGATTAATGTCTTCAATGATGCGAGTAAGTTCAGCTTCCGTAGTCAAGCGGATGTTGACGTTGCGGACAGTCAGCAAAACTTTGGCTGCGAATGGCGTTGGCCAGATATTAGGATTACAAAAAACTTCTAAAAATACTTCACCCGTATAACGATATTCCAAGGGAGGCTGGGGAGTGACTCTACCGCCGCCAGGAGTGGGTTTAGTGGCGATCGCTTTCAGGCGCTCCATCAGTTGATCCGTCGCTGTCTTTAATTCTCGTGCTGCTTGGGGTGAAAAACTGAAGGAGACTGAACCTTCAATTAAATTCAATGTTAGAGGAATTGAAGACATATCTTTTTTATTAAAACTTCTTGATAAGTACTGATATTACCGGAAGAAGGGGCCTGAATCCCACTCTGATGTTTCCCTGTGTCTGATTCAATAAACCACTAGTACAGCTTGGCGTAATTCGTAATGACGCTCCTACGTTGCGAATGCTGCGCTAACGTAATTACATTTTTGCAGGGATTTCAGACATTTCAAATGGGTAGTTTATTTTTGTCGTGCTGTACTAGTACAACACGGCGGAAATAAACCAATCATTCCAAATCAACAAAACCCTTATGCTGTATTCATTTTTAATTTTTAATTTTTAATTTTTAATTCCGCCTTGCGGTACTAGTAGTCCGTAAAGCCAACAATGCTTGGTAAATAAGTTTGTAGTAAGGACTTTAGTCCTTGTCTTAAGCACTGAAGTGCTTACTACATAACAGGCTTTCATTAGCTTGCAATAAGAGCATTACCCGCCGAATCAGGCTGCAAAGCCACCATCAATTTTCAGGCTCGCACCCGTGACGAAACCAGCTTCGGCACTGGCGAGATAGGAAACCATGTCGGCAACTTCTTCACTCCGACCGTAGCGCTGGAGGGCGATCATGCTTCTCATATTGTCGGCAAAGGGTCCCTCGACCGGGTTCATGTCGGTGTCCACGGGGCCAGGTTGAATGTTGTTCACCGTGATGCCACGAGGACCGAGATCACGGGCAAGACCGCGCGTAAAACTGGCGATCGCACCCTTGGTCAAAGCGTAGACGGAGCCACCAGCAAATGGCATGATGTCACTGTTGATGCTGCCGATCATGATAATCCGTCCCCCCTCACCCATGTGGCGGACAGCCTCCTGAGTTGCCACAAATACGCCCTTGACGTTAATCGCGATGAGTCGGTCAAAATCATCCAGTGAGAACTGGTCGATCGGAGCCAAAGCGGCGACCCCCGCATTGTTCACAAGGATGTCCAGGCGACTAAAGACTTTTACAGTCTCGGCGACAGAGTTTTTCACTGCTTCAACATTGGCACTATCGGCGCGTATAGCCAAGGCTTGTCCACCTGCCGCTTCGATGGCAAGCACCACCTCGTCGGCTTTTTGCGGCGAGCTAGTGTACGTGAGAGCGACAGCTGCGCCATCCTGTGCGAGACGTTTAGCGATCGCTGCTCCTAGACCGCGTGAGCCACCTGTTACCAATGCCACCTTACCTGTAAGTTTTTTGGTGCTCATAGTCTTCTTTTGTTGTTATAGTTTTGTATCGTATGGTATAGATATAAAGCATGGGGGTAAGCCTGTCAAGAAACTATTATACTGATGAGTATGAAACAGGAAAAAACCACTGCGGCGATGGGCCGACCCCGCGAGTTCGATACCGATGACGCACTCAATCGTGCAATGCACGTGTTCTGGCGCAAGGGCTATCTGGGCACATCCCTCTCGGATCTGACCGAGGCTATGGGCATCAATCGTCCGAGCCTTTACGCTGCCTTTGGAAACAAGGAATCTTTATTCCGGAAAGTGCTTGATCGCTATGCCGACGGGCCGTCAGCCTATCTTCGTGAGGCTCTCAAAGAGCCGACCGCCCGCCAGGTCGTCGAGCGGATGATGTATGGAGTCGTTGACCTGGGAACCGATCCGCGCAATCCACCGGGATGTCTCTGGGTTCATGGCACGCTTTCATGCGGAGATCCAGCCGATCCGATCCGGCAGGAATTGTCCGCACGCAGAGCGTCAAGCGAAGCTGCCCTGCGTAATCGTTTCGAGCGGGCGATTTCGGAGGGAGATTTGCCGGCCGATTCCGATCCAGATGCTCTCGCCCGCTTTGTCATAACGGTCAATTGTGGAATCTCAGTCTTGGCGGCGACCGGAACCACCCAGGTGGAACTACTACGGGTAGTGAAGACAGCGTTGCAAGCGTGGCCGAAGTAGGACGACATCTATTTAGTGTCCCATTGACATCCTCAAATGTTGACCCTTTTCTGAATAAATTGCGGGCTTTCTTATCCTTATGAAGTAGTAAATAAAACTCATTAAGCTCGTCAGTTATTCGGAGTAAATACAGACAACTATAGTGGTCATAATATCTTTGAATACAATTCGATATGACCTAAGTGGATATATGAATAACAAAATTAATTAAAATATTCCTAGAATTAATGCTAAAAATATGCTGTTATTTATAAAGCCATTACCAATGTCTATCCAGCTTGTAGCTATTATTAGTTAAAAAGAATCTCAACAACTTGGTATAAAATATAGATACTATAGAGATACTTAATTCTTACTGCGTAAGACTTTGATACACTTTATTTGTGTTTATTTGTATTTTGAGGTCTACATTAGAAGTCATAGAACTTAATGTGATAAATTATCTATGACTTACGATAACCGCGCCGAAGTACAAAAGGTTTTAATTATTACCCTATTGCTCAATCTGTTTGTACTGGGATTAAAAGCACTTGTGGGCTACTGGACAGGTTCTTTGAGTTTGCTAGCTGATGCCTTACATAGTGTGACAGATAGCGCTAATAACGTTTTAGGATTAATTGCGAGTAAATTTTCTTCTCCACAACCCGATCGCGAGCATCCCTACGGACACAGTAAGTTTGAAGCAGTAGGAGCTTTAGGAATTGCCTCATTTTTAGGAATTGCCTGTTTTGAAATTCTGCAAGGAGCAATCGAACGAATTCTCAAAGGTGGTGGTGAACCAGTGAGAATCTCGCCACCTGAGTTGTGGTTATTACTAATTGTGCTGGGCGTGAATATTTTTGTGGCGTTTTACGAACGTGCTGTGGGTAGGCGGGTAGGTAGCTCAATTCTCATAGCTGATGCGACACATACCATGAGCGATATTTGGGTGACCATCTCTGTAATTGGCGGATTGATAGGAGTTTGGCTAGGTTATCAATGGATGGATTTGGTGTTAGCTTTTCCTGTCGCCTTGTTGGTATTTTGGAGTGGTTGGTCAGTTTTAAAAGAGAATTTACCTTGGCTTGTAGATCAAATGGCGATCGCACCAGAAGCAATACATGCGATCGCTACTTCTGTTCCAGGTGTAATTAACTGTCATGCGATCGCTTCTCGCGGCGTTCTTGGTCGTCAAGTATTCATCGAAATGCATTTAATAGTAGATGCACCAGATGTAGAAACCGCTCACCACATAACCGAAGAAGTAGAAAGCCGATTAGAAGAACAGTTTCGTCCAGTGAGGATTTTAATTCACGTCGAGCCACCAACATATAAGTCTGAGCAAATTAGCTTTGAAACTGGAGCAAAATAGTCTGTAGTAGTTTTCAAGCATTCGAGTTTATTTAAAAGATTAAATAACACAGAATTTAATGGAGATATTTCTACTTTTTCCAAAGCAAGTTATCACCACAGTCAAAAACCATTTCAAGAAAATTATCATAAATTGAATGAGTTCGTGCAGAAGAGTACTCACAAGAAATTACATGATCAATACACTATTTTATAAATATTTCAAGCTTTTTGATGACAGAATTGGTGGTTCAACCTTCCTCAAGACTGCAATCACACCTTTTTAACTACTCCTGACGGAAATAACAAATAATAAGTCTATGCATCTTTGTATTAACTCTTATAAGAAGCAACCAAATTTGCGACGATCGCAACTAATTCTCCTGGATCAACTGGTTTAGCCACATGAGTCTGAAAGCCTGCTTCGAGAGCACGGCTACGATACTCGCTATCACCATAGGCAGTTAAGGCGATAGCGGGGAGTTTTCCATAAATATCATTCAGCGCCCGGATCTTGCGGATGAGGGTGTATCCATCTTCACCAGGCATAGCAATATCACAAATCAAGACATCTGGTTGCAACTCAGGTAGTACATTCAATGCTACCGCTGCCGATGCAACTGCCATGATGGTTGCTCCATCAGCTTCCAATACGGTAGTAATGTAAAAGCGGCTATCGTCATCATCATCAACTACGAGGATGTTTAAGCCAGCAAGGGGGAGAGGAGGTTCCATGACATCTCTATTAACGTTGATCAAATGAAAGTTATTTCTAATGAGCTGCTTGTTTTTTCTCAGTAACCACACCATTGGTAATTTTACTGCGATCGCGTCTACTTTTCTAGACAATAATTCAATTTGTCTAGTTACCATCTAATTGATGGTTCATTGTTTGCTGGCATTTATAATTATTGACTGGATAAAATTATGTTGGTGTTTAAATTCCTTTACATTTAAAAATTAACTTTAACAAATAGTTGGAGTTCAAGAATAATCTTGGTAATTACTCACTGCTTTATTACTAACAAGTTTGGATTTTGATGAAAGCTTTTTAAAATTAAAAGTAGTAAAGTTACTTAAAATTTAGCAAATACGGGATTTTGCGACATTCTTGTTCTTAGTAAACCGAAATTCAAAAAAATAGACAATGCCGAGGCTTAAAACGAGTCATGGCGGCATTGCCATTTTGAAATACAGCAGGAGTCAGAAGTATACTAGTACACCGTGATGGAACCTTGCCTACTTTTAATCAGTTGCTCAAGTAGGAGCAATTCATGAATTGACCCTACTTGTCTGTTTAATTGAGATGGTAGCTGGATTTATGCCGTGCTGTAATAGGCTTTATACCTGGCTCTTGAGTTGAAAAGGTTTAACTGATTAACTTGCAGACTACTGTATATGAATCTAATCTACTGCAAGGGATCTGAACTATAGCCAAGAGTGATGAACTTTTAGTTAAGTCAACTCAAAACTTGATTACTCCCATTCAATAGTTCCAGGCGGCTTAGAGGTGATGTCATAAACCACCCGATTTACTCCTTTCACCTCATTCACAATCCGAGTGGAAATCACTTCCAAGACATCGTAAGGGACTCTTGCCCAATCAGCAGTCATGCCATCTTCACTGGTCACAATCCGCAAAACAATGGGGTAAGCGTAAGTGCGTTGATCCCCCATAACGCCAACACTACGAATTGGCAGCAATACAGCAAATGCTTGCCAGAAATCATGATACATACCGCGTTGGTTAATTTCTTGCCGGACAATCAAATCGGCATCACGCAAAATATTTAACCGCTCAGATGTGACTTCCCCCAAGATGCGAATTGCCAAACCAGGCCCAGGAAAAGGTTGCCGTTGGACAATTTCTTCTGGTAAACCAATGGAACGCCCAACTTTGCGGACTTCATCTTTAAATAGTTTCCGCAGTGGTTCTACCAATTTAAATCTTAGGTCTTTGGGTAAACCGCCAACATTGTGATGGCTCTTAATTTTCACCGCTACCCGCTCACCAGTTTGGGGATCAACGTTGGTGTCAGCAGATTCGATAACATCTGGATAAAGAGTCCCTTGAGCCAAATAGTCAAAGTGACCAAGGCGTTTGGATGTTTCCTCAAATACAGCAATAAATTCGTGTCCGATGCGGCGGCGTTTTTCTTCGGGATCTGTAATGTCAGCAACTCTAGCTAAAAAGCGATCGCGGGCATTAACATACTCTACAGGAATGTGAAACTGCTCTTGGAACAGCTTTACCAATCGCTCTGGCTCATACTTTCGCATAAAGCCTTGATCGATAAACACGCAAGTCAGTTGTTCACCAATGGCTTTATACAGCAAGAACGCCAGGGTAGAAGAATCCACTCCACCAGACAGCGCCAACAGCACTCGCTTCTCGCCAACTCTGGCGCGAATTTCTTGAATTGCTTCTTCCACAAAAGCCGCTGTTGTCCAAGTGGGTTCGCAATCGCAGATATGGTAGACAAAATTACGGATTAATGCTATTCCGCCAAGAGAATGCACCACCTCTGGATGGAACTGAACACCGTAAAGTTTCCTTTCGTGGTCAGCAATGGCAGCACAGGGAGTATTTTCTGTATGTGCCAGCAATTCAAACCCCGATGGCATTTGGATAACTGAGTCTCCGTGACTCATCCACATAGTGGTGCCATCTTCGACGTTGGTGAGCAAATCTGTGGGATCATCAATATATAATGATGCTTTGCCGTACTCACCTCGATCGGCCTTTGCCACTTCGCCACCGAGTTGGTTCACCATCAGCTGCATCCCATAGCAAACACCCAAAATGGGTATTCCCAAATTCCAGATTTCTGGGTCACAATGGGGAGCGTTATCACCATAAACCGAACTCGGCCCACCGGAGAGGATGATTCCCTTGGGATTGAGTTGGCGCAATTGTTCAGAAGTAGTGCGATAGGATAAAACTTCAGAGTATACTTGAGTCTCGCGGATGCGACGGGCAATCAACTCAGAATATTGAGAGCCGAAATCCAGAATTACAATCAATTGGCGATCAAGCCGCCCAAAATTTTCCAATGTTTGGGGCGCTTGTTCTGTTGGTAGAGTCACCGCTGTATTCATGACGGGAGTGTTATGTCTGTTAAGGATAGATGCTTTGTGGTCTATAGTGATGCTATTATTCAGCCTGGTTAGGCTGATAATGGTATAAAAGCCCTAGACAAACGCGAGGTTATGTGCGCTTGTCTAGTCCCGGAGTCGGAGATGGTATTAAAACGATAAACTTACCCTAGAGTGGTTACTTAAAAGATTATTTATTTGGATTGTTTACGATTATTCATAATAAATTAACATAATTTTCCCATCAACAGACGAGCAGTTTTACTCTTCACAATAATTTTGCGATCGCGATCAAAGAGGATAGAGCCACAGACTGTAGTTCCTGTCCCCTTTTGGCTATGGCTTTGGATGTATTCTTGGGAACGAACATCGATGGTTTCAGCGATCGCACTGTAAACTTGATTTACCCAATCACTGCCAGTTGCAGCATCTAGCGATTTTAGATATGTTAGTGCTGCTTCGGCGGTAGCACTATTAAACACAGCTTGGATATCTGGTAATTTTAAACCTGCGATCGCACAGTGCGCTGCTAAAATTTCCCGTCGTCCATCAGCCAAGTAGTGATGAGTGTGAAAAATCCCTCCTGCCAGTTTCATCAGTTTACCGTGATAGCCAAATAATAAGATTTCTTTCACACCCAGCACATCAGCTTCTACTAACATTGGGCCGAGCCAGTTAGCCGTTTTGACTAATTGTTCAGGATTAATCCCTAGTTTACGCGCTAAATCTAAGCCATTTTCGCCGATACAGAATATTAAACTCTCAAAACGACTGGCTTTATTTTGTAATTCCGCCCGAAAAACTGCAAGCTGATCTGGTGTACTTAAGGGTTGAGAAATGCCTGTTGTGCCTAAAAGCGAAAGTCCTTCAACCACACCAAAGGCAGAATTTGAAGTCCGAACAGCAAGCGATCGCCCTTCGGGTAGAATAATCGTCACCGTGATTTTTTCCCCAGGTGCTAACATCCGTTGCAAATTCTCTTGCAACAGCCTTTGAGCATAAGCATAAATGGCTGGCTTGTCATCAGCATTTAATTGCCTACCAATCCCTTCCCCACCTTTAATAATTACTGCATCATCACCCTGTTCTCGCCATTCCACCAATGCCCAAATCGGTGTATCTTTAGTCAAATCGAGATTATCACCGGGATCGCTGCGAGCGATCGCTAAAGCTGTACTATCAGATAGTCCTGCGACCTGTTCAATGGGGATTTCTGCGATTTGAGCGGGTTCAATTAAATCTACAGATGCTAAAGTTAGGGATTGGCGATTGTGTAACCAGTGTAAAGCTGCAACAGCAGCAGCGCAAGCAAAGACGGGAAGTGTGTATCCAGAACGGGACATTTTTTAAATTCAAAAGTCAAAATAATTCTTCAAACATAAAAACAGTTTCACATAGCAATTTAGACCCATCTCTAGCTTGCTTCCTTCAGGGTAAGGTAAACTTGAGCCGACACAGATTGCCCTCATATTCTTACCAAATAACCTCTCCACGTTCGGCTACAACGCCATATTAACCATCTCCTCATCTTGCCAGTAAACATATTTTTTGGTTGTCATAGGGTGAACGAACGACTTATGAACTTCTCCAAGTATGCCAACCATCTTATCAAACAGGGACAAACAGCATTTGATCTTAATTACATTGCCAATACTAAAAATTCAGGGTAAACAAAAGCCCCAAGCAATTATGATTGCTTGGGGCTTGTTGTAAGAATAAACCTGGCATCGAGCTATTTTTGCGTAGGGCTACCCCTAAACTATCGTTGCCGCAGCAGCGTTTCACCTCTGAGTTCGGGAAGGGTTCAGTGTGGTTCCACCGCGCAATAGACACCAGGAAAACCTGATGGGAATTAAAAATTAAAAATGTAAAATTAAAAATGACTTTTGAAATTTTACATTTCTAATACTTCAGAAACCCTGAAGACTGCAAGTAACGCGAAACCAAATGAGTTGTGAGGTCAAGCCCTCGGTCTGTTAGCACGGCTCGGCTACATACATTGCTGCACTTCCACCTACCGCCTAAGAACGGGTGTTCTGCCCGTGACCTTACCCACTTATTGTGGTGAGAGCACTCATCTTGAGGTGGGCTTCCCACTTAGATGCTTTCAGCGGTTATCCGCTCCGCACTTGGCTACCCAGCGTTTACCGTTGGCACGATAACTGGTACACCAGCGGTGCGTTCCTCCCGGTCCTCTCGTACTAAGGAGGACTCCTCTCAATGCTCTTACGCCTGCACCGGATATGGACCGAACTGTCTCACGACGTTCTGAACCCAGCTCACGTACCGCTTTAATGGGCGAACAGCCCAACCCTTGGGACGTACTTCCGCCCCAGGTTGCGATGAGCCGACATCGAGGTGCCAAACCTCCCCGTCGAT
>NZ_JAWJTF010000396.1:0-1613 GCF_048836525.1 Nostoc sp. CALU 546 | reverse complement strand
TTCCTCATCTCCCCACTCGCTTTTCTTTAAGTAAAATTTATCTAAAAAGGCCAGATGCAAAATTTTGCATCTGGCCTTGGGTGTAGAATAATTAAAGTAACTAAGATGATCTAGCAGATCCTTCTTAATATTTATTTTGTTGGGAGCTATCTGCGGGAAGAAGGAACCAGAGTGCAAGAGTAGGTCAGGAATAGTAAGATTTGTTGCCAAGTGCAATAAACTTATATTACTTGTGTGAATCCACGCGCTAGTTCAGATCAGATGAAAGGAAAGAGATTGTATGCTTCGGCAAAGGACGCTAAACAGGCGTCGGAGCGAAGATCAATTACTTGCTGATGTAGATAACCAGCTAGGCAATATATTAAGAAAAAAAACTATTGGGGAATAAAGTGAAGTTGCCTTAAGACTGTTTCCTCAACAAGCAAAATGTCTGAATTAGATGTGCTTTAGATTAACTGATAGCCTAAATTACATCTATTTCTAGAACAATTGAGGATTGAGACGCAGAGCTTCCCAAGAATATGAGCAACAGTTGTGTAGCTTTTGAGGAGTTGGTAATGCTGTTGATCAAGGCACTGAATTTGATTTGCGTTTTGATCGGCAGGATTGATGCCAACTATATATACAAAGCTTGCAGTTGAAATACTAAGCGATCGCTGAAGATTTTCGTGTGTCAACTGTATATATCTCTGTCAGAAAAGCTGTGTAAAAGATGTTAGCATAACATCCTGTTTTCTGGTAATTGTTCCTTTAATAAAAAAGGCATTACCCTACAGTAGTTAAACCACAGCATAGATATTTCGGAATTTTTGTGTCACTTCTCTACGCCCACTACCGCGATGACGTGGCGCATCATCTGGATTTTGTTCAGATGCCGCCGAGAGCCACTGTTCCGAAGTAGGCGTGGAAGGCAGCGCTGTTGATAAGTGATTGACCATTGCTTGGCAGTTAGAAGCTAAGGGGCCGAACACCAGACTCGATACTAAAAGTGAAATGGCAGCACGCATAGCAGATGTCTATTTTGGAACTCTCCACTTCACTGATACTTAGCTTTTTAATGAATATCCGGACAATTAATCAAAAAGTATTCTGTTTTACTGAAAATAAACTCTTCTTATCCTCCATTTAAATGTTCGACTAATAACCAATTACCAGAGTGATTATGACGGCCCCACAATGTAACTAATTGTTCGTGGGGATAAGCGCGTAATTGCTCGTCGATATGCGATCGCAAAGTCACAAGCTGCCAATTTTGCCCTTGATATGCGGCTGGTGCTGTGACAGTAAATCTGTATTCCTGTTGATCCAAGCAGGAAAAAATACCTTTGAAACAGTTACTTTCCCGAATTGATGCCTTGTCAAAAGCAGAGTCAGGGTACTCATTCCCCGATGGGAAAGGGCAATAACCACTAGCTGGATAGGTTTGTGGGTTATTTAAGTAATACAGTTGCCAGTGCAGCCAATCCGAACGATTGGGTGGAAGATTAAAGAAAGGAATAATTGCTGTTTTTGAGCGATTATCTTCCAATAAAGCTGTTTGTAGTGCCCTAATAGGTAAATCCCTCGGCTGGCAGTTTAACTCAACACACATTGCCGCCGCCATCCCTGCTGCT
>NZ_JAWJTF010000404.1:0-1530 GCF_048836525.1 Nostoc sp. CALU 546 | reverse complement strand
AAATTAGTTCAGAAATCAAAGCGGATTCCTATATTTTAAATGCGTATTAGTTTCTTTTTGTTAAATCTCATTATTTTTTTGTGAGGATTGCCATTATGCCAAATTATATCGGTTGGATGATTTACCAAAACAAACTTGTTTTTATTATAGTTTCCAGATAATTTTTGTATTTTATATAAATTAAAAATAATAATTAAATGTCACAACTTAAACCTAAAAAGATTGAGTTATATGAAATTAAAGATATAGATCGGCTGCCTCAACTGCAAAAATTTTCAACAGCAGACCGCTTGGCAATGAAAGCAGTTGCCCAAGTATTGCCGTTCCGTGTCAATAATTACGTAGTAGAGGAACTGATTGACTGGGAGAATATTCCCAATGATCCCATCTTTCGCCTTACCTTTCCTCAAAAAGAAATGTTGGCTCCTGAATCTCTAGACAAGGTTATTTGGCATCTGCAAAATTCTACACCAGAAGACCTGCGTCAAGTAGTAAATACGATGCGATCGCAACTTAACCCCCATCCAGCCGGACAGGTACATAATATTCCCACTTTAGACGGAAAACAAGTACCAGGAATTCAACATAAATATCCCGAAACAGTCTTAATTTTTCCGACAGCAGGCCAAACTTGTCATGCATATTGCACATTTTGCTTCCGTTGGCCGCAGTTTGTGAAAATGGACGGAATGAAATTTGCTACCCGTGAATCAGGACTTTTCCAAGAGTATCTCCGCCAACATCAAGAAGTCACAGATGTTTTAATTACTGGCGGAGATCCAATGACAATGAAAGCTAGACATCTGGCTTTATATATTGAACCACTGCTAAATTCTGGTTTTGAACATATTCAAACAATTCGGATTGGTACTAAATCGATCGCTTACTGGCCTTATCGCTTTGTTACAGATGAAGATGCTGATGATATCTTACGTTTGTTTGAGAAAGTAACTAGCTCAGGCAAACATCTTTCTATTATGGCGCACTACGATCATCCGACAGAAATCAAAACTGAAATTGCTCAAGCAGCGCTCCAACGCATTCGTAGTACAGGCGCACAGATTCGCACCCAAGGGCCACTCATGCGGGGAATTAATGATTCTCCGCAAGTATGGATAAAGATGTGGAAAGAACAAGTTCGTCTTGGTTGCATTCCTTACTATATGTTTATAGAACGAGATACTGGAGCAAAACATTGCTTTGAAGTACCAATTATTCGAGCTTGGGAAATTTATCAAGCAGCAATACAAAAAGTGTCTGGGTTAGCTCGTACCGCTCGTGGCCCAGTCATGTCAGCACTACCGGGTAAAGTTGCAGTGGATGGCGTAACTGAGATTTATGGCGAGAAAGTATTTGTACTTTCTTTTTTGCAAGGACGCGATCCCAATTGGTGTAAACGCCCTTTCTTTGCACGTTATGACGAGAAAGCAACCTGGTTAACTGATTTAGTTCCAGCTATGGGAGAAAAGGAATTTTTTTATGAGAATAAGTTACAGGAAATTCTGAAAATACAAAGTTGAATTGGGGATT
>NZ_JAWJTF010000169.1:0-10643 GCF_048836525.1 Nostoc sp. CALU 546 | reverse complement strand
CCAACATCTGCAATGGATACAACAGCAAGAAAATCAGAGCAGTAATCTAATTTCTCTACATAAAAAAGCTCAGTTAGAACTGATTACCACGACTCAAGATAATCACTCAAATTCATCAACAACACTCTTACAAGTGCATAACCAGACGGTAACAACTCAAGATATTATCCCTCTCTTGAATCGATACCAACTGCTATCAAAGCTCCAGGAAGAACTTTTGATTGATGAAGCAATCGCACCCTTTAGCTGCACACCAGAAGAAGAAGCCAAGTGTTACCAAGACTTGTGCAAACAGCATCAATTGACATCAGAAGCTCAACGTCAAAATTGGTTGCAGCAGCAGAACATAACTGAAACACAATTTTTAGATTTAGCAACCCGTAACCTGAGAATTGAAAAGTTTAAACAAGCCACTTGGGGTAGTAAATTAGACTCGCACTTTTACAAACTCAAGCCAAAGCTTGATCATGTTATCTACTCTTTAATTCGCCTTCGGGATGCGGCTGTTGCTCAAGAACTTTACTTCCGTCTGGTAGAAGGCGAACAGTCCTTTGCTGAAGTTGCAAGGCAATACTCTCAAGGTGGAGAAGCTCAGGCTGGTGGCTTAGTGGGGCCAGTTGCATTGAGTACACCCCATCCCAAACTAGCCCGAATCCTTGCCATCAGCCAACCAGAGCAGATATCGCCACCAACCCACATCGGAGATTGGTGGGTAATTGTGCGGCTGGAAAAGCTGATACCAGCCCAACTTAACGAACCTATGCAGCAACGATTGCTCAACGAACTTTTCTCTTCTTGGTTACAAGAGCAACTGCAACAACAAACTTCTCAACAACAAGTTGAAGTACAAAAACCAGCTTGATTCCTTAACTTTGAAACCGCTTAATTTTTTTTGAGGAGCATAATATGACAGCTTTCAACTTTAGTGAACAAAGCCTAGTCGGAAACAATTTTAACGGTCAAAACTTAAATGGCTCCAATTTTTTCAAAGCTACCCTTACAAATGTTCAATTCGTCAATACAGGGTTGCGAGGCACTAACTTTGAAGAAGCAAAGCTATTTAACGTAAATGCATCTGGTGCAATTTTTGCCCCTAATAATAACTTTTCTCAACCAGCTAATTTGTTCAAGGCGACATTAGAAAATGTCAATTTCAGTGGGGCCAATTTGAGACAGGCTAATCTGTCGCTGATTAACACGAAATTCATCAATCTATCAAATGCTAACCTGACTAATGCTAATTTGCGGGAAGCTAATCTCAGTGGTGAACAATCTGAGCGCCCCAACCTGAGAGGTGCTAACTTCACGGGAGCCGATTTATTTAAGGCGAAGCTAAAAGCCGCTGACTTTACAGGTGCAACGCTCGTGAATGCCAGCTTTCTAGAGGCTGAGTTGGATAGTACTATTTTGGTCAACGTCGATGCAACGGGGGCTGACTTTCGTCTGACAAACTTCACGGATTTGACCTTACAGAACTCTATTTTTGACCTGGCTAATTTCAGTGATGTCTCCATCAGTGATGTAGAACTACTAAATCCAACACAGTCAGGTAATGTTAGGTTTCGTGGTGCGAATTTTAGCAACGTTTCCGCAGAAGATTTGATTTTAACTGGTGCTGATTTTAGTTCCTTTATAGATGCCAATGGCAATGTTACAGTAACAAACTTGAGTGGGGCTGACTTTGCTGATACTGATTTGAGTGGAGCTAACTTTACCCAAGCCAACGCAGAAGGTTTTTCTTTTAATGGACTTGCTGTTGGTGCAAATTTCACAGATGCCAACTTGAGAAACGCTGATCTGTCTAAAGCAAATTTCACTGATGCCATTTTCGTGGGAGCGGATCTGACTGGTGCGATCGCAGATGATGCAATTGGTCTAAATATTGGAGATGAATTTAACAACACCCTCACCGGAACCAGCAGCAACGATAATCTCTTTGGCTTTGCAGGGAATGACACCTTAATTGGTAATGCAGGGAATGATTATCTAGACGGCGGTTTAGGCGCTGATTCTCTATTTGGTGGCGGTGGAAATGACACCTTGTTTGGTGGTGCTGGCGCTGACAATCTCACCGGTGGTGCAGGTAATGACTATCTCAATGGTGGCGCTGGCAATGACACACTTACTGGAGGAAATGGCAGCGATACCATTCGCTATAACTTGGGTGATGGTCAAGACCGAATCAACGAATTTGTAACAGGAGCAGGGGGAGATATCCTTTCTTTCGGTGGTATTGCTGCAATAGATGTGCGTATTGTCAACGGTAATAGTCAGTTCCGATTAGGAGATGGCATCGCTAATAATGCAGGTTTTGGTACTGGACAGTTGTTATTGACCCTCTTTGGCACTACCTTTACCCAAGCTGACATTAGTACAAATATTGATCCAAACAACAGTTCTGTCTTCCAGTTATCGTAAGCTTATGGAAACCTGAGTCAATCTTTTATCGAACAGAATTCAGGAGTCAGGAGTCAAGATTGGAATCACCGTAGCTTTAGCCCGGTGAGGATGTCAAAGGACTTTAAATGAGTAATAAGTGGATGAGAAATGGGTATTTACTCATTACTCATTACTTATTACTCATTACTCATGGCAAGATTGATTCTTCTGCCAACAATTCTGATCCTGCTTCACCATTAACAGCATTATCGGAATCACTAGATTTAAAAAACCCATCTGCTACATCTTTAATAAAACCAGCTGTAGGTACTGCGACTAGTAAACCTAAAACTCCACCAACATTGGTTCCGACAAGCAAAGCAATTAATACCCATATTGGTCGAATGCCAGTAATTTTACCTAAAAGACGTGGTGCGATCGCCTGATCAATTAACTGGTCAATGACAACAGCTACCGCAAAAACCTTTACTGCTAACCAAAAGTTATGTGTAGCTATAATGAAAGTTATTACAACAAGACTAACAACATCACCAAAGGGAATTAAGCTCAAAAGCCCAACTCCCAAACCAAAGAGTAAAGCAAACTGGACTTGAAAAGCTAAAAATAATAATGTTATTGAAACACCCATCAGCAAAGCTAAAGTTCCCTGACCAATCAAATAATTTTGGAAGTTTTGCTGAATAGACTGGCTTACCTGTTGAGCTATACTTCCAGGTAACTTCTTAAATATACCCTCCCAAATCCTTGGCCCATCTAACAATAGATAAAAAGTCAGGACTACAATGATTAACGCCTCAGAAATACTATCAATTGTATCTATGATAATGCTTAAAAGCTTGTCTGAAACAAACTCTAATTCATTGGGTAATTGCTCAGTAATTTTTGCTAATAGCTGACTTAGATTCACATTTATTCTGTGTCTAAAAAACCATTCATTTACAATCTGAAGTTTTTCTTCGCTAGAATCAATCCATTGGGGAAAGACTTTAACCATCTCATTAAATTGCTCTAAAACAATGGGTAATAAAGTAATGCCCAGAGCAACGATAATTATCAATGCTGATATAAAAACTAACGCTACTGCATAGCCACGTTTAAGTCCTCGCTTTTGAATAATTGAAACAGGATAGTTTAAAACGAATGCCAGCAAGGTAGCCAAGACAAGAATTGTTACGACAGGTTGAAAATTTTTAACCAGTAAAAATACTAGCCAACCATTAAGAAAAGCTAGAGGAAATAGTAGCGTAAAAATTAACCATCTAAGTAGTTGATTCAGTGAAAAATTCATAGTTAATTTTAAAATCAAAATTATTCTAATTTATACATTGAACTTGAGAATTAAATAGACTTAAGGGAAAATAGATAAGAAAAATATTTCCCCATTCCTTGCTCCCTACTATTCCAATTTTTAACTTTCAGCAAAAGCTAAAAATTGCTCCTCATTTATTCGCCCTGCTTGATGCAAAGTATTAGTAATTTCTGAAATAGTTAAAACCGCATGACTACGATAACCATTTTGCTGTAATCTATCTTTTACCCCTTGTTCATGGTCGATAAATACTACAATATCATTAACATTTAATCCTGCTGATTCTAACTTTCCTGCCCCTTCCATGACACTTTTGCCACTGATGAGAATATCGTCAACCACTACAACTGTTTCACCAGGGTGAAAGTTACCTTCAATTACTCTCCGCGTTCCGTGTGCCTTAACCTCTTTACGAGGGAAAATCATTGGACAATGAAGGCGCAAAGCTAAACCAGTCGCAGTAGGTAAAGAACCATAGGGAATACCTGCTAACCTATCAAAATTCAGGTTTTTCAAAATGTCCTCATAAGCTGTGAGAACTTGATTAAAAACTTGAGGGTTGGAAATAATTTTGCGTAAGTCGATGTAATAAGGAAATATAGCTCCCGATGCTTGGACAAAGCTGCCAAACATAATGCAGTCAATATCATAAAGTTGTAAAATTAAATCCTGATGGGGATGCTGATTTAGCAAACAAACATCAGGAAACCACACAGAACACGTGGAATTTTCGTGAATAATTTCAGCTTTTATTTGATTAATTTCTGCGCGTAAAGACTGGATTTGCTCAGATAATTGTGTGTTTCCCAACATATCTTGAGGAACAGGAATCAGCAAACCATCACCGTTAGCATTCAAGCCTACTTCTAAAATTTGCTTCAGGTTTTGACCCTCCGCCCAGATGCTACGCGCCATAATAATTCGTTCCGGCGCGATCGCTCGGATAAGTGCTAATACTTCAGGTTTTGTAGTTCCCACTTCCAAACCCAATTGTTCTGGAGTTCCCCAAGTTTTTGATTCTTTTACCACCTGTAAATAAAGAGGTGATTCGTTTGTAGGATATTGCTGTAAAGCTTCTGCACCTGGATTAGAAGTACAGCATAAAATAAATACCGCTTTACCCTGATAGACCAAAAAAGGTGCTACATGATCTTGTCCTGTATAGGGGCTAAGAGTTATTGCATCTACCTGCCATTCTGTAAACACAGTCCGAGCAAAGATGGTACTAGTATTTAAGTCGCTGTGTTTGGCATCTAAAATAACTGGGATGTGGGCTGGAATAGCTGCTAAAGTTTTGTACAGCAGTTCTAAACCAGGAATACCTAACGCTTCGTAGAAGCCAAGTGTAGGTTTATAAGCACAAACGAAATCAGCAGTTTCAGCAATAATGAATTGTAACCACTTCTCCAAACCAGCAATGAGTTCTTCAGATTCATAACGCACAGGCATCATCTCTGGATTTGGATCAAGTCCTACAAACAGTAAGCTTTGATTTTGCAAGATATTTCCATTCAATTTATCAAAAAAGTTCATATTTTTTAAAAAGAGTCATTTGTTATTTGTCATTGGTCATTTGTTATTGGTCATTTGTTATTGGTCATTTGTCATTGGTTATTAGTATCCGCGTCTATCTATCTCCATGACCAGAGTTTCTTTTACTAAAACATTGATTCTGTTAGTTGAGCGCCTCCAGCTTTCTGCCCTAATCGAGAGTGAATCACTGCAAATAAGATAACCAGCGGCACTGAGGCAAAGTGAACGATTCGCAATGCTTGCCAATTGCCAAAAAAATCCACTATCCAGGGAAACTGAGCAGGTTTATACATTCCTATTCCTGTAAATAATGCCAGCAGCAAAATAGGAATAATTGCTGTATATGCAATCCGATGCCAAGCATAAATTAGACGCTTAGAATTTTGACTTTTTTGTAATGCTTTGAAGTCATTGACACCGACAAACCGATGTCGCCAACGCCGGGTAATTAAAATGTAAATTCCATACCATAAGAGATTTAGGGAGAATAGCCACATTGCTGCAAAATGCCAGTGTCTACCTCCTGCAAGCCAACCTCCTAAAGTAAATATCGGAGGAATGTGCAAACCTGCACGTCCACCAAAAACAGGGTTGGCGTTGTAAATTTGTAATCCACTGGTGAGCATGATAAACAGACTAATGATGTTACACCAGTGGAAAATTTTGGCTCCTATTGCTTGGGTAGGTGGCTTTCGAGTTTGAGAAGGAATGGTCGAATTCATAAATTTTGATTGATAAAATTCGCTGTTTACCTGTCTTGGTTAAATAGCCTAGCCAGTTTGAGGATGGTTAACTTACCTTTATTTTCCCATCATTAGATCCAGTATTCTGACATTGATGCTCTACCATCTGCTGTTTTAACTGTCAGTTTAGGTATGACTAGGGTTGTTCTAAGCTAAATTTTCCCAATTGGGCGATGTCTTACAGCAGTCTGATCGTAATAACACGATAAATTGCATTCCATCACTTCGTCGCTCAAATGACTGCTGATGCTCGAATTTCAATTTCTGCCATACCCTGATCGCACGCTTGTTGAATGCTGCGATCGTTACCCGAAAAGCTTTTGGCTGAAATAAACTTTTGGCAAATTCCAATACGGCTTTGGCATACTCAGCACCCTTTCCTTGTCCGGTCAAGTCAGGGCGAATCCCCATACCAATATCCAACGCCTGCTCATTGTAATCACCACCAGTGACCTGTCCATCTTGTCCAAAAGAACAGTAAGCTACTAACTCGCCATTCTCATCCAGAATACTGTAAAAGGTGTTCTGGGGGTGCAGAATATGTTGTAGTAGATTAGCTTCTGGCTCTGAGTAGTTATATAAATCATAGGGTGGCTCATATCGCCAACTTAAGATAGCGCGTGCATTACTCTCATTAATTAGGTGAAACGTAAACATTACTTACTGTGCTGTTTGTACTACCCTAACCCTAACTTTGAGATGCGCTCAGTATAACTCGACGAAACGAATCCCCAATGGAAAAATGACATTATCTTTTCAGTTATTCAATGCTATTGAGGCTAACAAAAATATTTCTTTCCAAGAATATAGGAATCCGCTTTGATTTCTGAACTAATTTGCGTAGGCAGGCAATAGGCAATAGGCAATCTTGCTACAGTCAATAAGGCTTCTTAGTTGTACTGAGTTTTGTCAGAAATCAAATATGAGTCCTATATAAGAGATTGATAAGAACTAACTCAACAATCTATCTTTGGAAAGATGTCGTTTGGATCTTTTGATTACAAAAGAGTATCTAAAGTAAGGTATATACCAATAAATAAACACATTAACTAAATTTAATGATATAAATTTCTTGTATAACATTTACAGCAATGTTTACAACAATAAAAAACAACAATAAATAATGAAATACAATGCCTAGACTCATAGGAAAACGCTCTAATTCTGGAGCAAATATAACTGTTTTAATCATCCTTGTTGCCATATTTGGGGTATTACTCGAATACTTTGGCATGATTGATATCGTTCCCGGTTTTGGTAGAGAGGGACGATATTTTCAGCTTAAAGGTCAAGCAACTAACCAACAAGTAATTGAACAAGAAAATCAATATAGGAGGGATAGATAAATGCGTAAAGGTAGTGATGTTATAGATAAAGTTGTCGTCACCTACGACACAGGCGAGAAAGTTGTCCGAATTATAGATTTAATTTTTGACCAGAAACGCAATCAACTTTTGGGTTTTCTCGTTGCAGAAAAAGGACTGTTTCGAGACGCAAAAGTGATTCCTTTGGAAGAAGTGCAAGCGATTGGGTTGGATGCGATCGTAGTTAACTCGAAAGAATCTGTTGTTAAAGCACATCGTGTCCCTGCAATTAAAGAGATTCTGCACCAAAATATCGTGTTGAGAAAAAAGAGAATTCTGACTACTGAGGGACTTGACCTCGGTGGATTGGTCGATTTGTTCTTCGATGAGCATAGTGGACTGGTGGAAGGATACGAAGTTTCTGGCGGTGTATTTGCCGATGCTTATTCAGGGCGGTCGTTCGTTCCTGCTCGTGAAGCCCTGAAAATTGGTTATGATGTTGCCTTTGTACCTCCAGAAACCTCTCAAATGATGGAAGAACAGGTGGGTGGTATCCGAGGAGTTGTTCAGGCAACTGGAGATAGATTACAAGAATCGGCTGAGACTACCAATCGCAGATTGCAAACAGCATCTCAAACCGTGAATGAGCAGATGCAAAGCTCAGTAGAGAGTATGAACCGTGTGCTACAGGAAGCAAGTCAGAATGCAGGTGAGCAATTGCAAGCTGTAACTGATGCTACTAGCAGCAAACTGCAAGACCTCAATCGAGATGCAACTGCTTCCCTAACAAACAATTTGGTTGATCCTGCCGAGCAAAAGGTATATGTGATTGGCAAGCATGTTGAGCGGGATGTGCTGACTCCAGACGGGAATGTACTGCTACTACAGGGGCAGGAAGTGACGCTAGTCGATGCAGAAGCAGCCGATCGCATGGGTATCCTTGATGAACTTTATCGAGCTACGGGTGGTAGCCTGACTGTCAATATCAGTCGCAATTTGCAAGCAGCAACAGAATCTACTAGCAATCGAATTGGGAGCCTAACTCACAGTAGCGCCGCTAATCTGCGTCACTCGGTTGATTCGCTGGTAGGACATGTGGCGATCCAGCAGGCAAGAGGGCGTAGAGTCGTACAAACAGTGCGTGCTAACGATGGCTTAATTATTGCGGCATCTGGGCAAATTGTGACGGAATCTCTTCTGGATCGGGCCCAGACTTACGGTAAAGAAGCAGAATTGCTGAACGCTGTCGGTCTGACTCTGGCAACCGCAGTCGGTTCTACCGCAAGTGACAGATGGTTAGAAAACAAAGTTCAACTGCGCGATGGGGCAAGTATTGCTCAAGAGAATCTCAACACTTTTTGGCAAGCCTTGAAAGTGAAGGCAGAAAACTTACAAGGACGCGGCACACGGGCAATGAAGAAGCAACGGATTGAACAAGCTCTGGGTCGTCCAGTTACCCGTGTCATTCTTGACCCAGAAGACAACGTGATTCTGAATGTAGGTGAATTGATTACACATCGCGCTGTTAGTCAAGCTGAAGAAAGTGGAGTTCTGAATATCTTACTGAGTTCGGTCTATACCAAGGAGCCAGAAATCTCTGATCAGGAGTTACGTGCTTCAGAATATGGAATGGCAGCCTTGGCGCATCATGGTAATGGGGTAAAATAAACAACCGATGCTGTTGGCAACACTTGTTTTTATGGATTTCTTGTTCTTGCTGGAGGCAGGAGGTAAAAGTATTACTATTCCTAGCCTTGGGGTTTGCAAAATGTCCTAACCTATGTGGCTACGGCTATATGTCCACCTGTACAACAGTCCTAAATGATTCGTGAAAACTTAAATCCCCGACTTCTTTGAGAAGTTGGGGATCTTGTTTGTCACAGATGATTTAGAGAAGTTAGAAGTGGGCGTATTAGCGTCAGGATTTATGCTGTGAGTGATGGGAGGTAAAGTAGCTCCCATCACACCTAAACTGATTGAACTCGCCATTTAATTCGTCGGATTAGAGGGTTTAACCTGATTTCGCATTGTTTCAAAGCTAAAAGCAGCCGCACCAAAGGTTACTAACAACACTCCCAGAATTTGCACAATCTCCAAATTCTCTTGAATGATTAACCCAGCGAAAATCACCGTTAAAACTGGGATAGTACCACCAATGAGCGCCGCTCGCGAGCCACCTAGTTTACTAATACCAACATTGTTGAGCAAATAGCCGCCAAGAGTCAGCACACCCAAAATAAACGCGCTTAAAACCAGTTCTAGCATCTTAGAACTGTCAACTACCAAGTTCCAAAAAGGTAGCATCAAGCAGATAAAGCTCAACAACAACATGGTAGCGAAGTTAATTAAAGTAAAAGTTACGGGATGCAGTTTGCTAGCACAAACCCTTGTCAAAATTATGTAAGCCGCAAAAGCAACGCCCGAAAGCAGGGCGGTGCTACTTCCCGTTGAAGTATTACCCATAGCTATGGCGGGAGAGCCTCCCAAAACTAGCAATTCACCGCAGCAAATCGCGACGATCGCACCGATGCGGAATATTGTAGGGCGATCGCGAAATAGAAACCACGACAATAAACCACTAACCATCGGATAGATAAAGAACAGTGCGATCGCCATTCCGGTTGTGACTTGAGCGATCGCAATGTAAATTAGCACCTGAGATAAAAACAAAAAGCAGCCACTCACAATCGATAACACCAAAATCTGCTTGGTAGCTGCATTAGTAGGTGTGGGATTTCCTCGGACTGAAGCGGCCAAGTTTTCCAAGTCTTGCCACAGTCTTGGATGCAATATAGGAGATAACAGTAGCATCAGTGGTACTACTACCATAAACCGTAGCGTCAAAATTAATAGAGTATTGCCCAAAGTCGGTGGTAGCAACTGTTCTACTTCTAATACTCCAAAAATCTGGGAACCTTGGTGGAAAATTATCTTGATGGCTACGTTGTAAAGCGACGATACCACTGCTGATAAAACAATCAACAAGAAACCAATTTGGAGCGGCGATAAACCGGAGGAATTACGCGATCGCGATTGTGGGGGTTTTGCTTCCGGCTGTGGTTCTAGCGCAGTGGTTGATGGGGATTGAGCTTTGTTCTGTGATACATCCTTGCGGAGGACAGAAATTGGTTCAGTAGTATTTAGCCTTAGAGAAGGGCGCTTCATTCTCGGCTGTGACACAGGTGCAGCAGGAGGTTCTGATGTCGTTTCGTTTTCCGCTAAGTCCTGATTCAGGACAGAAGTTGGTTCGGTGACATTATCCTTTGGTGGCGGAACGACAGCAGCAGGAGGTTCTGATCTCGTTTCGTTTTCCGACAAATCTTTGCTGGGGACAGAAATTGGGTTCGCGGCGTT